>NZ_JBWQTV010000014.1:0-109163 GCF_056619965.1 Halalkalibacter sp. HAAS-P014
AGTTTAAATTCGGGTGTAAAAGTTCGACGTTGACGTGTCATAGTAGCACGCTCCCTTAATTTAATAGTCTAAGTTTACAAGCCCTTATTTCATCTGTCCAACTTAGTGTAGCCTATCCAAAAAGAAGGCGTCAGAGAGAGGGACTGGCACCCTGAAACAAGAGGAAGAGGAAAACGAAGACGTCAAAGAGAGGGACTGGAACCCTGAAACAAGAGGAAGGGGAAAACGAAGGCGTCAGAGAGAGGGACTGGCACCCTGAAACAAGAGGAAGAGGAAAACGAAGGCGTCAGAGAGAGAGGCTGGAGCCCTGAAACAAGAAAAAGAGGAAAAAGAAGGCGTCAGAGAGAGGGACTGGCACCCTGAAACAAGAGGAAGAGGAAAACGAAGACGTCAGAGTGAGAACCCCCCTTTAAAAATAGGCATAGTCCTAGGCCTAGCTCTACGGAAAGCGAGTGACTGAAAGCGCAATGGATCAACATGTGAATACACGTAAGCCCAAAAACAACAAAGTATGGCGAAAACAGCCTAATGGAAAGAAGAAGCTACTATCACAAACAGGAAAGAACTTACAATCATATATATTGCTTAAACTGAAACGATAGTAGATAATCGAAGTGTTTTTTTGTGAATATAGTAGGAGGGTTGAGATGTTTAATAAATTTTTAAAAGCAGGCGCCGCTGTTATTATCATTTTTGTTATTATTTACTTAGGTACTCTCGTCGATTGGATTTTTACCCCTCTACTAGTTTTTTTCCAAACATTATTTGTACCGATTATACTCGCTGGAGTACTCTTCTATATATTTAGGCCGGTTGTTCGGTGGTTAAGCACAAAGATGTCCAGGACGTTGTCAATTATTTTGATATATGGAGTGTTTGCTACTTTAGTTGTTGGCTTAATCTCTCTGATTGTTCCTGAATTGCAGAAGCAAATTTCAAGTTTAATTACTAGTATGCCATCGATTATTTCAGAGATGCAGCTAATGGTCATAACTCTTCAACAACACGAGCTCGTTCAAAGGTTTGACTTAACGGAGGTTTTTAATTGGGAAGATCAGGTTGATCAAATAGGAAATGTTTTAAACAATGTTTTTAGTGAGCTTGCTGCCAATACAGTAGGATTTATAGGAGCGGTGTTTAATGTTTTAATCATCCTTTTTGTTGTTCCCTTTATTCTTTTTTACTTGTTAAAAGAAGGGGAGAAGTTTCCAAAAAGTATCGTGCGTTTTATTCATAGAGAGAATCAAGATGAAGTTCGTTTAATTATTCGTGATATGGATCAGATGTTGAGTTATTACATACAAGGAATTTTAATTGTTTGTTCGTTCGTAGGGGTATTATGTTATATTTCTTTTACAATTATCGGACTAGACTATGCGTTAATTTTGGCGTTATTTGCGATGGTTACGAATGTAATCCCGTATGTAGGGCCGTGGATCGGTGCTGTACCATCAGTTACAGTCGGTCTTCTGCATTCACCGTTAATGGCGTTGTTCGTGATTATTATTGTTCTAGTCATTCAGCAAATCGAAAGCTATTTGTTGCATCCTCAAGTAATGGGGAAAAAATTATCAATGCATCCGGTTACGGTTCTATTCTTAGTTCTAGTAGCTGGCCAATTTTTAGGGATCCCTGGGATGTTACTTGCTGTGCCAACATATGCTGTTGGAAAAGTAATCGTAACTCATAGCTACCGGTTGTGGAAGTTGAAGCAAAAAGAAGAAAAGTTCGGATAAAGTAAGAAGAAGCTACAAATAGTTAGTAATTATTTGTAGCATTCTCAATAATAATACGATATAGATTTCTAGGTCTTCCAATTTTATTATGTTCCATGTTCACTTCGGCCGTTTCCGATAGCACGAGGTACTCTAAATAACGTCTGGCAGTTACTCGTGCAATGCCGATCGCTTCTGCTACTTCATCTGCTGAGAAGGAACTTTGTTCGCTCTTTAATAATGTAGTAATTCTTTCTAATGTATCTGCATTTAATCCTTTAGGAAGAGTGTGGTTCTTTTTCTTGTCTATTTGAAAAAGCAGTTGATCGAGTTCGGCTTGAGTAACTTCTTTATTAACCTTGAATTTACTTTGTAGAGAAATATAATTTTCGAATGCTTGCTGAATACGTTCAAAAGTGAATGGTTTAACAATGTAATCAACCGCTCCATGTTGTAATGCGATTTTAACTGTTTCGAGATCGCTTGCCGCTGTAATCATCATGATATCCGTTTTGTACCCTTCGGCTCGGAGTTGCTTTAAGGTCTCAAGTCCATCTTGATGGGGCATAAACACATCGAGAATAGCTAAATCAGGATTATGTTTTCGGATTAACTCTATTCCTTCAGTTCCATTTGCGGCCGTGCCGATTACGGTTACTGTTTCTAGTTGATCGATGAATTTTCGATTAACTGCTTGTACCATTGGGTCATCTTCAATTAACACGACTGTTATGTTTTCTTTTAACATTCGATTCACCTCTTTCGATTATCTCTCAAATGTTACGATGAATGTTGTTCCTTTGCCGATTTCACTTTCTACATGTATTTTACCATGACCATTGTCTGTGATTTGTTTAACTAAGTGTAAACCAATTCCTTGATTGGTCCCATTCTTTGTTGAAAAGCCCTCATTAAAGATACTTTCAATTGTCTTTTCTGCCATTCCACAGCCGTTATCTTCTACTAGAATCGTTAATTCACTATTCGATTGTTCGATACTGATAAAGATCTCTTTATCACGAGTAACTATATCTCTGAATGAATCAAAAGCATTTTCAATTAAATTACCTAAAATAATGACAAAATCATGATGATCCAATCCTTTTGGGAAAGAACTTAGCATACTGCGTCGGTTAATTGTAACCATGATTCCTAATTCTTTTCCACGACTTACTTTGCTTAGTAACAAACCAGAAATGCTGTCATTCTTAATATTTTTACTTAAAAAGCGAGTTAGTTCGCTTTGTTCATCCGTTTCTTGTAACACATAATCCAGCGCGTTATCTTTACTCCCCATTTGGATCAGGCCGGCAATGGTATGCAGTTTGTTAATATGCTCATGATTTTGGACTCTCAAGGCGCTCACAAATGCTTTTACACCTGTTAGTTCTTCAGCGAGTTTTTTCATTTCCGTTAAATCCTGAAAGATTGCTACAGCTCCAACAGCTTTGTTATTTACTTTTATCGGGACGTGGCTACTTAGAAGGTTGCGGCTTTGAATTTGGGTTTCTTTATTGTAAAAAGGAGTGTCCATTTTCAGCACTTCTGGTAGCAGCGTGTCTGGGAGAATATCATCAATCTTTTTACCGATGACGTTCCCTTTAATATCAAACATTTGCTTCGCCTTGTTGTTGAAAATGGTTATCTTCTCATTTGAATCAATTGTTATAAATCCTTCTTGCATCGCGTTAAATGTCTCTGTACGTTCTACTAACATTTTGGCGATTTCATCTGGTTCTAAGTGAAACATCTGTTTTTTGATATGTTTAGCTAATAAAAAGGCACCTAAGCCTCCGAAAAGCAATGAAAGAGTGGATGTTAACAAAATTTCTGATTTTAGACTGGTAAGTACTTCCCAAAACGTAGGTAACAAGAAGCCGGCAATTACCACACCTACTTGTTGATAGTTTTCGTTAAGAATGGGAGCGAACGATCGAACCGCAGTGCCAACTTCGCCACTTGCCTTTGTTGTGTATGTATGTTCAGCAAAAGCTGGATTTTCGTCACTTCCCATCGATACAGTACCAATCATCGTTGGAACTGGATGAGAGTGCCTAATCCGATCCATATCAAGGACCACAATGTAATCAGCATTATGAGTCACTCGTATAGGTTCAACAATATGATTAATATACTCTTGTCTCTCTGGTGAAGATGTTAAAGATGCTGATACTTCTGTGAGTCCAGCGACTGTTCTTGCAGCAGTGAAAGATTGCTGTTTCAACTCTAATTCTTTTGATTGGATAAAGTTTGAAATAACAAAGAAGCCAGACAATAATAGAGAAAAGCTTACGATGAATAATACTAATATAGTAATTTTTGTTTGCATCGTCATTCGAATCATAGTGTAGTTACTCCTTTCCCTATTATAGTAGTAACAGAAATACAATTTACTATTGAAATAATATCATGTACGATAAAAAAATAGTGGAAAAATAACAGGAATGTGGGTTAAAGATGAAATCTTCAGTCGCAATAATGATAGCTATTTTGGCTAGCGCTTTAATGATAGTTTTTTTTACAACAACGAATATGTTTGAAAGAGAAGATCTTTATTATGATGATGATCAAGAAGGGTTGAACGAACAAATCGTTATTCGTTTCAGCCATGTTGTCGCTGAAAACACACCTAAAGGGTTGGCTGCGCAGCGTTTTGCTGAAATCATGAATGAAAAATCAGATGGACGTGTCAGAGTCGAAGTGTTTCCGAATGGAGCGTTATTTAATGATCGTGAAGAGTTTTCGGCTTTGTTACAAAATGATGTTCAAATGATTGCTCCTACCTTTTCGAAAATGACGGATCTAGCTCCTGAATGGAAATTATTTGACCTTCCTTTTGTTTTTACTAGCTTAGAAGATGTGGAACGTACATTTACGGGTGAAGTAGGAGAGTATATGTTAGCGATGCTCGAGGAAAATGGCATCAAGGGGTTATCGTTATGGAGCAATGGTTTTAAGCAAATGACGAGTAATAAGCAACCTTTGGTAATGCCGGAGGATTTTCGTAATCAGCGCTTTCGTATTATGCCAAGCCCGGTAGTAGAGCAGCAATTTAATTTATTACATGCAGAGCCAATTGTCATATCTTTTAACGATGTTTATCATGCTTTAGAAAGGTCTGAAGTTGATGGGCAGGAAAATACAATATCAAACATACACTCAAGAAAAATACACGAACTCCAGCGTTATATGACTATTAGTAATCATGGTTATCTAGGGTATGCAGTCCTAATGAATGAGAGCTTTTGGAATCAATTGCCTGAAAGTACCAAAGAGCAAATCACAGAAGCGATGTTAGAGACAACAAAATGGATACTCGAACAATCTGAGAGGATGAATGAAGAAGCGTTGAAAGAGATTAAAAACGATTCTAGTCTAGATATCTATTATTTGACAGAAGAGGACCAAGAAAAATGGAAGGCAACCTTACAACCAATCTATGACATGTATAACCGTGATACAGAGCCACAATTAGTAGAATTAATCGAAAAGTTTATTCAAGATTAGGGAAATGGGTTTATGCCCATTTTTTTTGTCGTTTCTATTAACTGGAAAGACCAAAATGAACAAAAAGAAACATTATCAACTTAAATATAATGCTTTTTAATTATCAGTTAATATGAAGGAAATAGAAAACGAAAGCGTTGTCATTTATAAAAAAGTAACGGGGACGAACTAGTAATTACACATGAGAAAGAAAAGGTTATATGAAACTTAGGGGGAGTTACATTGAACAATCTAACTGCAATTTGGAGCCAGTTATGGCAGTCACATTCAAACGTTAAGCGAATGCTATCTTTTTCAACACCATTACGAAACGAGGGGTTATCTACAGAGGAGAAGTCCATTTCAGAAAAGGTACAAAAAAAGCAAGCAGATAAGGAACCTTATAAACAGCCAGCATATAAAAAAACACAGCTTGTTGGACTGTTTTTAGGGCCCTCTTTATTTACCTTAATTTTATTGTTCTTTACACCGGAAGGATTGGCGTTAGAAGGTAGAGCGGTTTTAGCTACAACACTATGGGTAGCGACATGGTGGATAACTGAGGCGGTTCCAATTCCGATTGCATCGTTATTGCCAATTATTTTGTTCCCACTGACCGGCGCCCTAGATAGTGGTACCGTTGCGTCAGCTTATGGAGATTCCATTATCTTTCTCTTTTTAGGAGGATTTTTAATTGCATTAGCGATGGAAAAGTGGAATTTGCATAAACGAATTGCTGTGACGATTATTACCTTAGTTGGAACTAGTACGAGTCGCTTGATTTTAGGGTTTATGATCGCTACAGGTGTTTTATCGATGTGGATTTCCAATACTGCAGCAGCAATGATGATGGTACCGATTGGTGCTGCTATTATTAAACAAGCGAAAGAAGCGAGCATCCCGAAAGTAGGGGCCATGAATATTGAAGAGAATTTCGGTAAAGGGTTAATGATTGGAATTGCCTTTTCAGCTTCTATTGGGGGGGTTGGTACACTTATCGGTACGCCTCCGAATATGATTCTAGCAGGGGTTGTCAATCAATTATACGGTATTCAAATTTCATTTGGGGGATGGATGTTATTTGCTGCTCCATTAGCAATTATTTTAATGGCTATTACTTGGGTTTATTTAATTAAGGTTGCATTTCCAATGAAGTTGAAAGAGCTTCCTGGTGGAAAAGAGTTGATTACGGAGCAGAAAAAAGAGTTAGGGAAAATATCATATGAAGAGAAGATGGTTCTAGCGGTTTTCTCTTTTGCTGCATTTATGTGGATAACGAGTTCATTCATTTGGCAAGCATTTATCCCTGCATTAAATGATACAATGATTGCTCTAGTGGCAGCCGGTCTACTATTCCTTATTCCGTCAATGAGTATACGAGGATCATTTCTATTAGATTGGAGCTCAACGAAACAACTACCTTGGGGGACGTTGTTATTATTTGGTGGGGGTTTAGCGATAGCAGCTGGGTTCCGTGAATCGGGTCTGGCAACGTGGATGGGAGAACAATTAACCGTACTACATGGTATTAGTTTAATTGTGATTATTCTTATCGTAACAACATTTGTTAAATTCTTAACGGAAATCACATCCAATACGGCAACAGCAACGATGATTATTCCAATCATGGCAGCACTTGCTGCAGCGGTAGATATTCATCCATATGCATTAATGTTTGCAGCAACATTATCTGCTGCGTGTGCGTTTATGCTACCAGTTGCCACACCACCAAATGCAGTTGTGTTTGGCTCAGGGTATATAAAAATTATTGACATGGTAAGATCAGGCTTCTGGGTTAATGTCATTTCAATCGGCTTAATCACACTTGCAATTTATTATTTCTTACCGATAGTCTGGGGAATTGATATCACTACGTTCCCACAAATGTAGCAATAATATGCACCAAATAAAGGGTTCCAGACCAGGTCTGGAACCCTTTGTTGATTTCTTTTTTTAGCTCGTTTCTTCTTTTTGAGTGAAGTAAGTAGAAATAAGCTGTTTAAGCTTTTCGGTTTGTTTTGGTTCAATCGATTGAGCCTGTGTTAAAGGTACTAACGCACTCTCAATAAGAAACTTACGGGGGCTTTTTGAATGTGCTAGTTCATCTTGAATGAAGTCCAACAACTCAGTAAATTTTAATTGTTCCTTATGGTCTCGTAACCCTTTTTTACACTCTACTATTGTTTGACTGAGCTGTTCTTTAAATGCCGTATGCACCTTCATATCATCTGGGAGCCATTTTTTTAAAAGCTCTGGTTCATTTAATTGATCACCAGACACTACCAATTCATGGACGAGGTTCTCAATTCTTTTTACGCTATAACGAACGACTTGATGGACACTAGTGTTGGAGTCGTATTCGATTACATAATACTTCATGTTGTTGTGTAAGATGCCCATAAACATAATGGCACAGTCCAATAAATAAGGTTTCTTCTCATTACCGAAGATTTCTAAAAAGCGATGGTACACCCAGCGAAGCATGCTTAATTGACCCTCTTTAATAAACTGTTTTAGTTCAGCATCATTGGAAAAGAGTACTTCTTCAAAGAGGGTAAATAATTTATTTTTTTTATTGTAATTAATGTGCAATTCCATTTGTTGGATGAATATGTCAATATCAGATGGATCTTGCCCAATAAGTAACTGATCTCGATCCTTTTCTATTTTTCTAAATATTTCTTTAAATAGTGCGATCACTAACTCGTTTTTCGATGAAAAATAATTATAAAAAGTCCCTTTTGAAATACCACTATAATCCAATATATCTTGAATAGATGTAGCTTGGAAACCTTTATCAATATATAACTGGTATGCCATTTTTATTACATGCTGTTTCCGATCGTTCATAGTACCACCTTCAATCTTTTTATGATGAAACGTGTGTATTGAAACATCTTTATACTCCCTGTATAAAAACCATACTACATTATATTTCTATTTAAACAACCCCTTAAAATAAAAGAATAAATTATCATTGCATAACTTGAACTAATGGTATAATATATTGACAGTATATACTTAAGGTATAAAATAATGAACTTTAGGTATAAGGGGGATACAAATGGATGATTCCATGAAACAAATTAAGCCCAATTACGGGATTTTAACTGTACTTATGATTGGTGCTTTTATATCATTTTTAAACAATACGTTATTAAATATTGCTCTTCCATCAATTATGGTTGATTTACAAGTAGATACAGCAACAGTGCAATGGCTGGCAACAGGTTTTATGTTGGTAAACGGCATTTTAATTCCGACAACGGCGTTTTTGATCGAAAAATATTCTGTGCGCCATCTTTATATAACGGCAATGTTGTTCTTTACAGTTGGGACGGTTGTGGCAGGTTTTGCTCATGCTTTTCCATTATTATTAGCTGGACGAATGCTTCAAGCAGCTGGTACGGCGATCTTAATGCCTCTTTTAATGAATGTGATGTTAGTGAGTTTCCCAGTCGAGAAGAGGGGAACGGCTATGGGGATCTTCGGGTTTATCTTAATGGTTGCACCAGCTATCGGACCTACATTATCAGGCTGGATTGTTGAGCATCATCATTGGAGAATGCTTTTTCACTTTGTCACACCTATTGCAATTGCAGTTCTATTAATAGGGGTTTTCCTGCTTAAAGATAAAAAAGGAAAAGTTGATACCCGTCTAGATTTAGTATCGTTAGTATTATCAAGCGTTGGTTTTGGTGGGGTTTTATATGGATTCAGTTCTGCTGGGACGAAAGGGTGGGAAAGTCCCGATGTCTATTTGACTATTGCTATTGGGATCGTTTCATTAGTGTCATTTATTGTACGTCAATCAAGATTAGCTCGGCCAATGTTGGATTTTAGAATCTATAAGTATCCAATGTTCTCCTTATCTTCTGCTATCTCGATTGTGCTATTTATGTCGATGTTTTCTGGCTTTTTACTCCTACCAATTTATGTTCAAACCATTTTAGGTATTTCCCCGTTCTATGCGGGGCTGATGATGTTACCAGGTGCACTTCTGATGGCGTTTATGTCACCTGTTACAGGGAGGTTGTTTGATAAGTTCGGTGGACGTGTATTAGCCATTATTGGACTATTTATTATAACTGTGACGACTTATCTTTTCAGTATGCTAACCTTTGAGACGACCTTTAATTACTTAATGATCCTTCATGCTATTCGAATGCTCGGGATATCAATGGTTATGATGCCGGTTCAAACAAATGGATTGAATCAATTACCAAGAAGGTTCTATCCTCATGGTACAGCGATGAACAATACATTAAATCAAGTATCTGGAGCAATTGGTACGGCTTTGATCATTACGGTGTTGTCGATTCGCGCAGAATCACGTGAAGCATCGCTAGCTACAGGACAAGAATCTGAAACAGCTCTTGAACAGATAGCTCATATTGCGATGTTAGAAGGGATTAACTTTGCTTTCTTTATTTCTTCTTTAATTGTTTTGGTGGCTTTCATTTTGGCCTTTTTTATTAAGCGAGCTACACCAGCAAAAGACCCACTTGAAGAAGATCCTCAAGAAGAAAAAGTTGTTCCGAGATTGGTGGAAAATTAACGTTGTTTGAAACGTAAAGTTTCGAATTAGAAAGTCTTGCCTACAAAAATTTGAGATTTTTGTAGGCAGGACTTTTTTTGTGTCAGAAAATAAGATCTAACTGACTGAATATTGAAATGATTATAGTGAAACCTTTGTTCTATATGTGCTAAGCTAAGCGTAGGAATATCAGGTATTAGACTAGTAGAATAATCTATTTGAGATGAGGGGGATGCAATGCAAAACATTAAGGACACAGCTAAGGAAGTCGTCTATGCGATCATACCACTGTCACTAGTTGTAATTTTATTGCAGTTTACCGTTATTGGTATGCCTATGGAGACATTTCTTCAATTTATTATTGGAGTCGTCATGGTTTCTCTAGGGTTAATGCTATTTTTGTTAGGTGTGCATGTGGGATTATTACCAGTTGGTGAGATGATTGGATCTGCCTTGCCTAAAATGGGTAAAGCATGGATTGTGGTATTCTTTGGTTTTCTATTAGGCTTCGTTGCAACTGTTGCCGAACCAGATGTGCGCGTTCTTGCGATACAGGTTGATTTAGTATCAGGTGGTACGATTTCTAGCAATCTTTTAATTTATACGGTAGCTTTAGGTGTAGCGATCTTTGTAGGGTTAGCGATGCTAAGAATTCTATTAGAAATACCAATTACGTATCTCTTAATCGGGGGCTACGGGATCGTGTTTTTATTAGCAGCATTTACGCCAACTCATTTTGTCCCGATTTCATTTGATGCAGGTGGAGTTACCACAGGTCCAATGACTGTGCCGTTCATTCTAGCTCTTGGCGTTGGGGTAGCATCGGTCTTAAGAGGGAAGTCAGCTTCAACAGATGGTTTTGGCTTAGTAGCCTTAGCCTCTATTGGTCCTATCTTAGCTGTATTAATCTTAGGGGTGGTGTATGGATGAACATTGTTATATTTGAAGGGTTTGGCCATGTCCTATATGAAGTTGCGTTTGCTCTCATTCCACTATTAGTTTTTTTCTTGTTTTTCCAAATTTTCATTTTGAAACTTCCAAGAAAAAAACTAATTGATATTTTAAAAGGGATCTTTCTTACCTTTTGGGGATTAGCATTTTTCCTCCAAGGAGTCCATGTTGGATTTTTACCAGCCGGTGAAGCGATGGGGGCAATACTTGGTCAGAAGGAGCAGTTATGGATTTTGATTCCGATTGGATTTTTACTTGGATTTGTCGCAACATTTGCAGAACCAGCTGTAAGAATTTTAAATCATGAGGTTGAGAAGGTATCCGGTGGTTATATTCCGGAGAAGGTAATGTTATATACGTTATCGATAGGGGTCGCCATTTCTATTGCTCTATCGATGTTGAGAATTTTGCTCGGAATTCCTTTATGGTACTTCATCATACCAGGGTATTTGTTAGCACTTCTACTTATCCGTTATTCGAGCCGAACGTTTACAGCGATTGCTTTTGATTCAGGTGGAGTTGCGACAGGACCAATGACTGTAACATTTATTGTTGCGATGTCTTTAGGGATTGCAAATGTTATGGAAGGGCGTGACCCATTACTTGATGGATTTGGGATGATAGCTCTAGTTGCCCTTTCACCGATCTTATCCGTTCTAACGTTAGGGCTACTGTATGGTCGAAAGGAGAAAGAAAATGAACGAACATTTGAGTCAGAATCATAAATTACTCATAACGATCGTGAAGAAGGGTGTAGCTTCAAAAGTTGTGAAAGCATCAAAGGCAGCTGGTGCAGAGGGTGGTACGATTTTGTTTGGTAGAGGTACTGGTATCCATGAAAAGCGAAAGTTCTTGGGTATTACCGTTGAACCTGAGAAAGAGGTCATTTTAACATTAGTACATAAAGAAAATATCGATCTCATTCTTTCAGCTGTTGAACAAGCAGGGAAGTTAGATAAGCCTGGTAACGGGGTTGGATTCGTAGTTGATGTAAAAAGAGTAGCAGGGATTGTACATTTATTAAAATTACAAAATCAGAATAGTAACCAAGGAGGGTAACATGGGGTCTCCTATTTTATATGATCTAATTGTAACCGTAGTTAATAAAGGGCATTCGGAAAAAGTAGTAGAAGCATCAAAGAAAGCTGGTGCAGAAGGGGGAACGATTATTTTTGGTCGTGGTACCGGAATTCATGAGCAAGCGAAACTACTTTCGATTACAATCGAGCCAGAGAAAGAATTAGTATTAACGCTAATTGATAGGGAAAAAACTGATTTGGTATTAGATTCAATCTTAGTAGAGGCTGAATTAAATAAACCAGGTAAAGGGATCTCCTTTGTATTGGAAGTGGAAAGAACGATCGGGATTAATCATATTTTAAATAGCATGCTTAATAAAGAAGTTGATAAAGGTAGTACTGACTCTAAATAAAGTAGTTTGTAAAAAAAGAAGATGACAATACTGGAGAAACACAATAAAGCAAATGCTTTTGTGTTTCTTTTTGTTTGGCTGTTTTCATAAAGATTGTTGCTATTAGAAAGTTTTTACTCGTAGTGAAATGAAGCGGAAGTCACTCGACTCCAGTGGGATAAAGAGGTAGGGGCGAGACCCCACAGCCGAGGAGGCTCGGCACCTCCCCACGGAAAGCGAGTGACTGGAACCCTGAAACAAGAAGAAGGGGAAAAAGAAGCTGTCAGAGAGAGAGACTGGAACCCTGAAACAAGAAGAATGGGAAAAAGAAGCCGTCAGAGCGAGAGACTGGAACCCTGAAACAAGAAGAATGGGAAAAAGAAGCCGTCAGAGCGAGTGACTGGAACCCTGAAACAAGAAGAAGGGGAAAAAGAAGGCGTCAGAGCGAGAGACTGGAACCCTGAAACAAGAAGAAGGGGAAAAAGAAGCTGTCAGAGAGAGAGACTGGAACCCTGAAACAAGAAGAAGGGGAAAAAGAAGGCGTCAGAGCGAGAGACTGGAACCCTGAAACAAGAAGAAGGGGAAAAAGAAGGCGTCAGAGAGAGAGACTGGAACCCTGAAACAAGAAGAAGGGGAAAAAGAAGCCGTCAGAGCGAGAACCCCCTTTAAAAATAGCCGTAGTCCTAGGCCTAGCTCTACGGAAAGCGAGTGACTGGAGCGAAATGGAACGAACATGTGAATACACGCAATCCCAAAAACAACAAAGCATGCGAGTCAGCCTTTTGTTTTTTGGGGAAAGGTATAAATCCGATATTATTCTTTTTAATTTCATCTTCAGTTCATAAAAATTTGCTAAAGTATTATTTAATTATAGAGTAAGTGGAGAGTTTTAGTACAAAGTGAAATTTGCAATTGAAGGGGATATTATATGAATACAAACATTCTTGTTGTTGATGATGATGCACATATTCGAAAATTAATGAGATTATACCTTGAAAACAGTGACTTTACCGTTGTGGAAGCGTCAAATGGACAAGAAGCATTGGACATACTCTCTAAAGAGCAAGTTGATTTAGCAATTGTTGATGTTATGATGCCTCAAATTGATGGAATTGAATTAACAAAGGAAATTCGCTCCTTTTTACAAATCCCGATCCTTATGGTTACGGCAAAAGGAGAGTCTCAGGATAAAGTGAAAGGATTCAACGCTGGGACGGATGACTATTTAGTAAAACCCTTTGATCCTGTCGAGCTTATCTTACGAGTAAAAGCGTTGTTAAAACGATACCATGTTGTTTCAGAAAAAACGGTTACCATTGGGTCAGTATTGATTGATTTGGAACGACTTATTGTCAAATCTCCAGAACAAGAGTTGAGGCTGAAAAAGAAGGAGTGCGAATTACTATTTGTATTAGCGAATTCGTTAGGGAAGATTTTCACCCGTACACAACTCATTGAAAAGATTTGGGGTTATGATTACGAGGGGGATGAACGAACGGTTGATGTTCATATTAAACGATTACGGGAACAGTTGAAGCCTTTTCCGGAATTATTGATTACGACCGTTAGGGGCCTAGGATACCGTTTGGAGGAATTATAATGTTATGAAAAAAAGTCTCTATTTTCGAATTGTCGCCACATTTATTAGCGTAGTAATCATAAGCTTAGTGGCTTCTTATTTCGTTAGTTCAGTATTTTTTCATCAAGAAATTATATTTGATAAGGAAGTAACGAAAGCTTCTACAGGTATTGCGGAGCTAGTGGAGTTAACAGAAGTACAGAAAATACCTGATTTACTCGAAACGTTAAGTGAGTTTAACTTTGAAATGGTAATTGTAAATGAGGATGGGATGATCTATTCAAGTGAAGCACTCTCTTTCACAGTGGATGAGGAATCAGTTCAAACAGTACTTGAAGCAAGGGAGAAGACTCCTTTGGTCCTCGCTTATCCGGATCGTGAAGCGATAAGAATTATTGGAGTACCTGTTGAAATTGCGAATGAAAAGCATGGCTTGTTTATTAACATTGACTATGAAGATGAAGTCAACGCCTTTAAACGAGTTACACTTGGTGCGCTTTTACTTGTGCTGTTGATTGGAAGCTTGTTAATTTTGTTGACTTCAAGGCACTTGGTGAACCCGATTAAGAAAGTAACAAAGGCCGCAAAAGAAATGGCGACTGGGAATTTTTCGGTTCGTTTGAAGACTAAGAATAAAGATGAAATTGGTGAATTAATACGGAGCTTTAATTATATGGCTAGTGAGTTGGAGAAAATAGATAAGATGAGAGATGACTTTGTTAGCAATGTGTCTCATGAAATCCAATCTCCTCTTACGTCGATAAAAGGTTTCACAAAAGCATTACGAGATGATGTAATACCAAAAGAACATCAAAAGGAATATCTTGATATTATTTACCAAGAATCTGACCGGTTGTCTAGATTAGGGGAGAATATTTTGCAATTAGCATCACTTGATTCTGAGCATCACCCGTATCACCCGGTTAAATATCGATTGGATGAACAAATAAGAAGAACGGTACTTGCTACTGAACCTCAGTGGAAAGGGAAGAATCTCCAAATTAATTTAGATCTCGATTCTTCCAATGTGATTGCTGATCAAGATTTATTTGAACAAGTGTGGCTTAACCTAATTACCAATGCAATCAAATACTCAACTGAAAATGGCCATATTGATATTAAACTAGAATGTTATTTACATGAGATTATTGTTAGTATAAAAGATTATGGTAAAGGAATTCCAGAAGATGCGATTCCTCACCTGTTTGAACGATTCTATAAAGTGGATAAGGCACGGAGTAGTTCGATCAAAGGGAATGGGCTTGGATTATCAATTGTGAAGAAAATAGTAACACTTCATGATTGCTCAATAGAAGTGGAAAGTA
Organism: Halalkalibacter sp. HAAS-P014; assembly: GCF_056619965.1. Classification (NCBI taxonomy): domain Bacteria; kingdom Bacillati; phylum Bacillota; class Bacilli; order Caryophanales; family Bacillaceae; genus Halalkalibacter; species Halalkalibacter sp. HAAS-P014. The sequence continues at coordinate 15,005 of NZ_JBWQTV010000014.1, forward strand.
AAGAAGGGGAAGGATCCACCTTTACAGTAAGTATTCCAGTTGAAGAACATAGTTAAGGTAGTAGAGAATAGGTTAATTCTAAGAGGTAAGGGCACTGAAAAAGGAGACTGCCCCCAGAAGTCAGATTCTAACTCTAACTTTTGGGGGCAGTACCTTCAGTGCCCTTTTTCCTATTATTGAAGATTTCATACTCAGTTCACATTATTACTTTATAATTTAACGATAAGAAGAGGAAATAAGAAAGGTTGATGTGAGTGTATCGAAATCGTGAGTTAAACTTTGCTATTCTATATACTAAGAATGTGAAACCTACTAATGATTCCAATCAAACAAAATCAATGAGGCAAATAGTTATGAATTTACAAAAACAAGGGATTAATGCGACATTGTGTAAAAGACTTAGCCTTTAGAATGTTACGTGAAGGAAGATGAAGAAATTGTGAGTTTTATACTAAGTTAATGAGGGAATCTATTAAAAGTATAAAAAGGAATGAACTTTTTTAGTCATAAATTGTAGCTTGCTTGAATATAATTCTATGATGATAAGTAGGAAAGAAGGCTAGTTGCTTGATTAAGGATTTCAACAATACTTATAATGATCATAAGCCGATTTTTTGTATCGAGCATATAAGAGACCATAAGTAAAATGAAGGAGTGAAGTGTACAAATGCTTCCTTTAAAACTTGATCAATTCTCTACATATACAAGAAAGGAATTAGAAAAGGTACAAAAGCATATTATGCCTTTAATGAAGAAGAATGTTATTTTAACATTAGTATCTATGGGGATGCTCTCTGTATCCATTGGCAGCCTTTTTGTATTACTATTTGGGGCTGTACCAACCCATAATGCATTACTTGTTTTATTTTCCTTGCTGGGGGCCGTGGGAATGGCACTATACAGGGAGACGTTTTATAAAAATAAAGAAATCCAGCAAACAAGCATTGAATACATAAAAGATAGAATGTTGAAAAGTGAATCAATACCAGAAGAGACAAAAGATCAATTTATAGAAAAAGTGAATAAAGATCCAATGAATGCCTTTAAGACATTTTGTGAATTCCTTTCTAAAGAAGAACGGATTAGAAAAATGGAACATTTCCGTTCATAGTTTCGTTTCAAAACGTGAAATGTTGAACATTTAATGAAATAGGTGGTGAATAACATTCCTAACACAAAGCCATTTTTAATTGGGTATGCGACACTTCTTATCCTACTAATTCTATATATAAGTTCGTTAGTTCAGTGGGTTTTCACACCAATTATCGTTCTTTTACAAACGTTATTTGTCCCGGTTATTGTGGCTGGAGTTCTTTTCTATTTATCAAGGCCGATTGTTACACTATTAGATAAAAAACTACCTAGAGGACTATCTATTCTATTAATATATCTTCTTTTCATTTGTATAGTGACAGCCTTAGTGATTATTGTGGGGCCTGAAATCCAGAAGCAATTTCATAGCTTAACACAAAACATGCCGATCATTATTGCTGAAATACAACGAAGTTTTGTCGATTTTAGGCAAAGTGAATTTCTCGAACGAGTGGAAGTAAGTGGCTTTTTTGATCTAGAAGAGCTCCTCGTACAGCTTGGGCTTGTAATAAATGAATTCGGCAAAAACCTTGCTTCAAATCTCGGGCAAGTAGTTGGTGTACTGGCAAATGTGATCATATTAATTGTCATTATCCCATTTATACTCTTTTATATGATAAAAGACCGTGAGAAATTTCCGAACAGCATTTTAAGATTTTTTAATAAGCAGCAACAGCCTAATGTCAAGCTGATATTGCACGATATGGATAGAATGCTAAGTTCTTATATACAAGGAATGCTTATTGTTAGTTTCTGTGTAGGTGTTCTTTGTTACATTGCTTTTTTGATCATTGGTTTAGATTATGCCCTGATCCTTGCTCTAGTAGCGATGGTCACCAATGTTATTCCATATATTGGCCCATGGATAGGAACGATTCCAGCTGTGATTGTTGGATTATTCCATTCTCCTTTTATGGCGCTACTTGTTGTCATATTAGTTGTCATTATTCAGCAAATTGAAAGTAACCTTATCTCACCTCAAGTGATGGGGAAGAAGTTGGCTATGCATCCAATTACTGTTTTATTTCTATTATTAATTGCGGGTCGATTTGCTGGGATTGTTGGGATGATCCTCGCTGTCCCGACTTATGCCATAAGCAAGGTCATTGTCACGCACAGTTATCGACTTTGGAAGTTGAAAATCAGCAAATAGAAGGTACCTTCATTTTTCTGGAATGGAGGTATCTTTTTTAAGGTTGTTTTCGCATTTTTTTTTGTTTTTATGGTAAAGAGACGTGTTCGCTCCATTGCGCTACAGCCACTCGCTTTCCGTGGGGAGGTGCCTCTTTAATAGAAAGTTCTGATTACATTTTGAGTAATTATCACGTATAATAGCAGTGCAACAATGGAAATAGAAGGATGGAAAGGATTGTTTTGACAAAATGAAGGTTTTCGCAAAATTATTTATTTTCCTAGGGTTAGGTTTTCTTGCTTTTGGTGGATATGAGTTATATCAAACCTATACAAAACAAAATGAGTCAATGGCAGAGGCTAATCAGATATTATCAGAAGCAAACGATCGTGTACAAAGTGCTGAGGATATGGAAATGATAGAAGGGGATGTAATAGGATCTTTCTATATCCCTAAACTCGAAAAAGAGATTCCGATTATTCATGGTACCGATGAAGAAGAATTAAGCAGAGGGGTTGGCCATTATAGCACAACCGTTCTTCCGGGACAAAATGATCAGATTTTATTATCAGGTCATCGAGATACTGTGTTTCGAGATTTCGGTGAGCTTGAAGACGGTGATGAATTTATCGTAAAGATGCCTTATGGTACGTTTACATATGAAATGTATGAATCGGAGATTGTTGATGCTGATGATCGAACGGTTATTAGGTCTACAGCACCTGATGAGGTCTTGACCTTATCTACATGCTATCCCTTTAGTTTTGTCGGGGCTGCCCCCGATCGTTACATTATTTATGCAAAGCCAACTTATTAGGGGGTCAGACCCCTCTTTACTAGACTAAAGGGGGACTGTGCTGAGGCCACTGAGAAAGTCCCTTTTAGCAGATTCGAGGAAGCAGCATTGGCTCCACACGTTGCGCGCCTGCTATGAGAAACCTACTTATAGCAGTCTTTCAAAAGATTGAAACGGTTCCGCTCAATGCTTAAGAGGCCACCTTTTTCAGTGGCCTCTTTCTTTCATTTTTGCTGCTTTGGCAGAGTAGATTCGATATAAAATGAATGCAAGAATCGATAGTACAATTCCCATAATATACGGCAGTCCAATGGTAACTGTAAAGAGAAAGCCACCAAGTGGAGGACCAATGATCCTACCCAGTGAATCAAAGGAAGACAAAAGACCGGTTGTTCGGCCGTAACCAGTTGGAGATGCTTTTGTCAGTAATGATGAGACACTTGGTCGAATTAAGCCGTTTCCAATACCAAAGATTGTTAAGAAAATAGCAGCCGTTACAAAACTATCGACGAACAAGATCAGAGCAAATCCGATTGTCGAAATGACAATTCCAATTTGGATCACGACTCCTTCACCATACTTTTTCGTCATTCTTCCAACTAGACCACCTTGGACAATCGCCCCAGCTAATCCCATAATCATAAAGATATAACCAAGCTCTACGGCTCCTAAATTAGCTCTCTCATATGCAAAATAAGCGAAGGTTGCTTCAAGACCAGCTAATGATAAGGAAACAAACCATTGAAGGAAAAATAGGATTGATACAGGTCCTTTTAAGGCAGAAAGCAAAGGTGTTCTGTTTCTTTGTTGGTTGTTACGTTGTTCAGCAGTTAACGATTCTTTTAATACGAGCGTCACAAAAACAAAAGTTACTAGAGATAATGCCCCAGCTAGGTAAAAAGGAATGCTTAGGTTTGCTTGAGAAAAGACCCCTCCTATTGCTGGTCCAAAAATAAAACCTAATCCAATCGATGCCCCAATAATCCCCATGCCTTTTCCACGGTCTTCGTCGGATGTAATATCAGCGACATAAGCCATAACAGTTGGCATGTTAGCAGAGGAGAAGAACCCACCAATGACTCGTGCAGCAAACAACATCCAAAGTGTCGAAGATACAGCAAGTAAGAAAAAGGACAGTGCTAGTCCAAATATTCCTATCATAATGACGGGCTTTCTTCCAATCCGATCAGAGACTCTTCCCCACATGGGTGCGAATAGAAGTTGCATAAATGAATAAACAGCCATTAATAGCCCTAATTGTGTAGGAGTAGCGCCTATTTCTTCGGCATAGAAGGGCATAACAGGAATTATGATTCCAAACCCCACCATAACGAGGAACATAACCGCAAATAAAACAGGTAATGCTTTTTTTGATTCCAAAATACGATTCACTCCAATTACTAGTCATTTTTCGTTTATAAGACTACAATCATGCAGATGTTCTAAGATTCTTGCAAGCCCTTTTTCGAACTTTTATTATACATCGGTTACAAGTCTCATTACTAGTAGATGGCGAATATTGTATAAAAATCTGATAGGGAGGCAAGAGCTTGTTCGCTTGAATTAGATTGCAATTATGACATTAATCACAGTTTTTTAATATTATAAGTAATAAGATTAATGTAATAATTCAAAAAATCTCTTAATTTAAAGGTATAGATCACAACAGGTTTTACTTAATGGGGAGGGACAATCGGTGAACGAAAAAAAATGGTTTCAACTCGATGTCGAAAAAGCCGTTGAAGATTTACAGACAGATAGTAAAAATGGTTTGACGAAAGAGGATGCAGTAAAACGCCAGGAAAAATGGGGGAAAAATGAGTTGCCCGACCCTAAAAAGGAAGCAGCCTTTATTAAATTTTTGCGCCATTTTCAGGATGTTTTGATTTATATCTTATTAGTTGCTGCTATTATTACGGCTTTTCTAGGCCACTACATTGACACGGTAGTGATTTTAATTGTAGCGATTATCAATGCCACGATTGGGTACATTCAAGAGAATAAGGCTGAAAAGGCACTTGATGGTATCAGAAAAATGCTGTCATTAAAGGCGATTGTCGTTCGTGATGGTGTAAGAACGGAGATCGATTCAAATAAGTTGGTACCAGGTGATATTGTTGTTTTGACAGCTGGTGATAAGATCCCGGCAGACATTCGCGTTATTCAGGCAGAAAATTTAAAAGTGGAGGAGTCCCCTTTAACGGGAGAATCAACATCTGTTAAAAAAAGCCGAGACGCTTTACCTGAAGATACAGTACTAGGTGATCGTAAAAATATGCTGTTCTCAGGAACGTCTATTTCATCAGGCTCTGGAATTGGTGTTGTTGTTGCGACAGGAGTTCATACAGAATTGGGAAAGATTAGTACATCTATTTCTAAAGTCGTAGAAATTCAAACGCCATTGCTGAGGCAAACAGCGAAATTTGGAAAGATGATTTCAACTGTGATTCTCTTTGCAGCTTTTGCGATGTTTTTGTTTGCGTATATTTTTCATGAGTATGAGACGTCAGAATTATTACTAGCGATCATTAGTTTAACGGTGGCAGCTATTCCTGAAGGTCTTCCTGCCATTTTATCGATTATTTTGGCTCTAGGTGTACAAACGATGGCGAGTAATAACGCAATTGTACGCAATTTACCATCTGTAGAGACACTAGGTGCTGTTTCGGTCATTTGTTCCGATAAGACGGGAACTCTGACAAAAAATGAAATGACGGTAACGGCTGTCGTGCTAGCAGAGAAAGAGTACGAAATTACGGGAACTGGATATTCTCCAGAAGGGCGTATTTTAGATAAAGGCGAAAATGTAGACTTAACAGAACATGAACCACTAAGACGGTTTCTTACATGTGTGAAAACGGTAAATGAAGCAAGTCTTGGAATGGATGATGAAGGGCAATGGGTCATAAGCGGAGAACCGACAGAAGGGTGTCTGGTGACTCTAACAGAGAAGGCAAGTGAACCAATTGATAAGTTAGAAGCAATCGCCAAGATTCCTTTTGATTCGTCCTACAAGTATATGGCAGTTCTTGTTGAAGATAATGGCGAAAAAGTCATATACGTAAAAGGAGCTCCGGATCGACTTTTTGACATGGCAGGCTTGGAAGAAGGAACAGAAGAGAGAAAACTATGGCAGGAAAAAATGACGGCACACGCCAAAAAGGGTGAGCGTGTGATCGGAGCTGCTATGAAAAAAGTTGCTCCTACTGTAACGGAAATCAACCATAATGATCTCCAAGCTGGATTAACGATGATTGGCCTTGCAGGTATTATTGATCCTCCTCGTGAAGAAGCGATTGCAGCAGTGCGCGAGTGTAAAAAAGCAGGTATCAGAGTAAAAATGATCACTGGCGACCATAAGGATACGGCTGTAGCGATTGGTTCGCAAATGGGAATTGGTGATGGAGTGAGGGCTATTGAAGGCCGAGAATTAGACCAAATGACCGATGAGGAGTTAGCAAAAGCTGCGGTGGAATACGATATTTTCGCACGTACAAGCCCAAATAATAAGTTGCAGCTTGTACAAGCACTGCAAGAACAAGGGCATATTTGTGCAATGACAGGTGATGGAGTCAATGATGCTCCAGCCCTCAAGCGAGCAGATATTGGGGTCGCGATGGGAATTAAAGGAACAGAAGTGGCAAAAGATGCATCTCGGATGATCCTCGTTGATGATAACTTCAAAACAATCGTTAATGCAGTAAGAGAAGGTCGACGAGTTTATGACAATTTGAAAAAGACGATCTTATTCATTTTACCGACAAATGGTGCAGAAGCGTTTTTGATATTTGCGAGCATATTATTAGGTACGATGATGCCATTAACCCCTGTACAAATCTTATGGGTGAATATGATTACATCCGTAACCATCTCTTTGGCTATTGCTTTTGAAAAATTGGAGGCGGGCTCCATGGCACGTCCACCTAGGCGACCAGATACAAAGTTATTAAGTGGTTATTACATGTTTCGGATTGCGTTTGTCTCCTTGCTTATTGGTGGAGGAATTTTATGGATGAATAGTAATTTAATCGCTAACGGTTATGACCAAGCTGTTGTCAATACAGTTACGTTACAAGCTCTTGTGTTGGCTCAATTATTTCACTTATTTAACTGCCGTAGTGAAAGAGGCTTTGCCTTTAATCGTGCTTTCTTTTCAAATAAAGCGGCCTTTGCAGTATCGGGACTATTAATACTGATTCAAATAGCGATAACGTATGTACCGTTCATGAATACGGTGTTAGGAACAGTTCCAATTGGGATTGAGTATTGGATCTTCCCCGTTGTAATAGGAATAATTGTGTTTGTGGTCGTGGAAGTTGAGAAGTGGGTAACAAGAAAAATAGTAAATTAGGGGTCAGACACCTCTTTAGTTAACTAAAGAGGTGTCTGACCCCCTCCTGCGCTGTAGTCGCCATTTTTGCCTCCAGTTTTACTGAGGAGGAACGTGTCTTTAATTATCATGCTTTTGTCCACAGCTTTACACATGTCATAAAAGGTTAACGCGGCAGCTGAAACAGCTGTTAAAGCTTCCATTTCAACACCTGTATTGCCTTTACATGAAACTTCGGCTTGAATGATCAGTTCATACCCGTCACTCGCTTTTTGGTATTCGAAGTGAAAGTCGACACCCGTAATTTGAATAGGATGACACATAGGAATGAGATCAGGTGTCTTTTTTGCTGCCATAATTCCGGCAATTTGTGCTACCTGTAAGGGGTCTCCTTTTTTAATTTCAGCATTTTGAATGGCATCATATAACTCTGTCTTTAATAAGATTGTGCTTTGCGCTACAGCTGTTCGTTTCGTTTGATCTTTTTGTGAAATGTCGACCATTTTAGGACGTCCTTTTTCATTCCAATGAGAAAACTCACTCATTTTTATCTCTCTCCTTTGTTAAATCCGTATTCCAATCGCTTTGATAGTTAATGTTAGTAAACTCTTTCTGATCTTTGGGAAAGTGGACATACTTCACATTAGCTAATTGCAGCAAAGGTCGCATGCTTCTTTTGTTATTTGCTATGGCTTCTTCTATAAATGGCAAGCAGCTCCGATGGTACAAGGCAATAAGGGGCTGCTCTTTTTCACCGGAAATAGGGACAATTGCTTGATAAACGTCGTTTTTTGTATATAACAACAATGAAGCAACAATGTCTTCTGTCATATAGGGAATATCGGCAGCTAAGACGAAAAACCATTCCACATTTTGCAGTGAATTCATAGCAAACGACAAAGCAAACAAAGGACCGCTGTGAAGTTCCTTTTCAATTAGCAGGTTCGTGTTTGACTCGTTAAAATGCTTAGAGAGCTGTTCGTTGGTCACAATATAGGTAGAATGGATATCTGTATTTTTCAGTGCATTGATACTGGCTTGGTAAAATGGAATGCCTTCATATGTCTCGAACATCTTCGGTTTTCCGTAGCGAGACGATTTGCCACCAGCTAATACAATTCCTGCGTATCTCACTTTTTTACCAACTCTTCTGCAAAGTGAGGCACTGTAGGTAGGATCAATTTATTGATTGCAAGTTTCACAGCATTTGTAGAACCTGGTAAGGCATAGATAGCAGTCGTTCCTCTACTTCCAGCAACGGCTCTACTAAAAAGAGCTTTCGGGCCAATTTCTTCATAGCTTAACATTCGAAATAATTCTCCAAATCCGTCCATATGCTTTTCTAGTAATTGAGAGACAGCTTCAAAAGTAACATCACGTGGGGAAAAACCAGTGCCTCCATTTAAAATAATGACTTGTATTTCAGGGTTGTTTACCCATGTTAACACTTGCTCCTGGATGAAGGAAAGTTCATCCTTAACAATCTTATAATCAATAACGGAGTGTTCGTTAGCTTGCATAAGGGAAAGAATCGTTTGCCCACTGCGATCATCTTCTTGATTTCGAGTGTCGGAAATGGTTAAGATAGCAACGTTTACACTTTTGGAAGTATTTATCTGATGCATACTAGTCATTCACCTTCCTTTTTTATGTTAGAATGATTAATTATATCTTTCATAATAGTAACAGCTTTTTATCGAACAACCAATTATTCGTCGTTAAGGATGAAGGAAAATAAAGTAGAGGAGGAATGTGCATGGAAATCAAACCAGTTAGCGACAAGTACTTGCGACCACTGCAAGATTTGCGCATATCAATTATGGATAAATGTAATTTCCGCTGTTCCTACTGCATGCCGAAAGAAGTATTCGGCGAGGACTATGTTTTTATGAGAGAAGAGGAATTGTTATCCTTTGACGAAATAGAAAGATTGGTTCTGCAATTTACAAAATTAGGGGTAAAGAAAGTTAGAATAACAGGTGGAGAGCCTCTCCTACGAAAAAATGTCCCTGAGTTAGTTAAACGAATATCAGCAATAGATGGAATTGAAGATATAGCATTAACGACAAATGGAGTGCATTTAGTAAAGCAAGCAGAAGCATTGAAACAAGCAGGGCTTATGCGAGTGAACGTTAGTCTAGACGCTCTTTCAACTGATATTTTTCAACAGATGAATGGTAGAAAAGTAACGTCTGCTGTTGTATTAAAGGGAATAGATGCAGCTTTAGCAGCCGGACTTCAAGTGAAAGTCAATATGGTTGTGAAAAAAGGGGTTAATGAGGGCGAAGTTGTGAAATTAGCTCGTTACTGTAAAGAGAAAGAGATTACATTACGCTTTATAGAGTTTATGGATGTTGGTCAGACAAATGGTTGGGATTTCTCCCAAGTTGTTACGAAAAAAGAGCTATTAGAAAAAGTCTCAACAATCGCGCCTCTTGAAGCTGTTGAAAGAGATTACTTAGGAGAAGTGGCCACGCGTTATAGATATAGGGGATCTGATACAGAAATAGGGATCATATCCTCTGTTTCAGATACATTTTGTGGAAACTGTACACGTGCAAGAATCTCAGCTGATGGGAAGTTTTATACTTGTTTGTTTGCAGAAGCTGGTTATGACTTACGTGCCCTTATTCGAACAGATGCAACCGATCAAGAGATCGCAGATAGAATTACGGAAATCTGGAGTGGGCGAACGGATAAATATTCAGAAGAACGTACCGAAGAAACCGTTAAAAACCGTAAAAAAATTGAGATGTCCTATATTGGGGGCTAGAAGAAATGCAAGGGGTTGACTCTTGCATTTTTTAGTTATGTTATGGAATGATAGAATTAATATTTTTGAATTCGATTAAACGGAGTGAGTGCTATGGTAGAAATGCGAAAGCCAATCCAGGTTGAAGAAGCAGTAAAAAGAGTGATGGAGTGTAGTGTTACTCCTAAGATTGAAACGATTTCGATTGAAGAGAGTTATGATAGGTTTTTGGCAGAGGATTTACTTGCATCACATGATGTTCCACATTTTGACCGTTCTCCTTATGATGGTTTTGCTATTCGTTCCGAAGACACAATCGAGGCTAGTAACGAGAATCCGGTTCATTTTGAAGTAGTAGGTGAAATTGGTGCAGGGTACGTTTTTGAAGGTGAAGTGAAACCATTTCAAGCTGTAAGAATCATGACAGGCGCACCGATACCTAAGGGATGCGACGCGGTTGTCATGCTTGAATTAACAAAGGAAATCAATGAAAAAGAAATATCTCTTAAACGTTTGTTTAAATCAGGAGATAATATTTCCTATCAAGGTGAAGATACGAAGAAAGGTTCAATCTTAGTTAAAAAGGGTGAGCGTATCAACCCAGGTATTGTTGCATTGCTAGCAACATTTGGCTACCATGAGGTGAAAGTTGCAAAAAAACCGGTTATAGGAGTCATTGCAACAGGTAGTGAATTACTTAATGTCGATGAACCACTGGCACCAGGAAAAATCCGTAACTCGAATGCTTATATGATTATGGCACAAATCGAAAGAGCAGGAGGAAAAGCGAACTATTTTGGTAAATTGCAAGATGACTTTGAGGCATCTCTAGTTGCAACGAAAGAAGCACTTCAAGAAGTCGATATGCTCATCACAACGGGTGGTGTTTCTGTTGGTGACTATGATTATGTTCCAGCGATATTAGAAGCATTAGGTGCGAAGGTTCTGTTTAATAAAGTAGCGATGAGACCGGGGAGTGTGACAACGGTTGCTAGTTTAGGTGAAAAGATGATTTATGGCCTTTCGGGGAATCCATCAGCATGTTATGTTGGTTTTGAATTGTTTGTTCGTCCTATGCTGCGCAGAGGCTTATTTAATCAGTTCCCACATTTGCAAAAAGTAAAAGCGTTACTCGGGGTTGATTTTCCAAAACCAAATCCGTTTATGAGATTGGTAAGGGCAAAAGTATCGTATGCTGAACATCAGCTAATTGCATCTCCTTCAGGGGTTGATAAATCAGGAATCGTCAGTTCATTAGGTGGCGCTGATTGTTTGTTGCTTTTACCTGGAGGAACGAGAGGGTATGAAAAAGGGATGTCGGTTGATGTTTTACTATTAGAGGATAATCAAGGAAGTGAATGGCCTTGGAACAATATTGTCCCATCATACAGATAGTCGGGTATCAAAATAGTGGGAAAACGACATTGATGGAAACTTTAATTAGGCAAAGTGCTGAACTAGGGATGAAAGTTGCTACAATTAAACATCACGGTCATAACAATCCTCAAAAAGAGGAAGCTGACCTGAAAGACAGTGAACGTCACCAACAAGCAGGAGCAGAGATCACGGCAGTTGAAGGTGGTGGCTCTTTGCAAATACATGTTAAAAATCAGACATGGTCCCTTCTTCAATTGGTGAAACTATACGAAAACTTTTCTCCTGATGTTATTTTGGTGGAAGGCTTTAAGAGCGAACGATTCCCAAAGGTCTTACTCCTTCGTGGTGAGGATGATCTTGACCTATTGCATAAAACAAGCAATCATATTTGTGCGATCACTTGGCGAACTTTACATGGTAAACAGTTAGATATTCCTCTTTTTCATATTGACGATTTCTCTAACTATAGTAAATTTATTATACAGAAATTGAGTGATGATTATGAATCAAGATCTTTTTGATATTCAAGATACACCATTATCAATGGAGGATGTGGTGGCAAAAGTAACGAGAAGAGATTGCGGGGCAATTGCTACCTTCATCGGAACGGTCAGAGAATTAACACACGGAAAGCGAACGTTAAAATTAGAGTATCAAGCCTACAAACCAATGGCTGTAAAGATGCTTGAGCAAATCGGTGAAGAAGTAAAAGAGAAATGGCCAGGTTCAACGATTGCCATCACACATCGGGTTGGTACACTAGATATTTCCGAAATAGCGGTCATTATAGCCGTTTCAACCCCTCATCGAAAAGCAGCTTATGAAGCAAATGAGTATGCAATGGAACGAATCAAACAAATTGTTCCCATCTGGAAGAAAGAATTTTGGGAAGATGGCACGAAATGGGTTGGCGATCAATTAGAAAAAACGCCTTATCCAGAAGGAAAACCTCAATTAGAGGAGGGAGAAAATGGTTAAGATTTTATTATTTGCTGAACTTCAAGAAGAGGCAGGTGTCGATCATATTGAGATCGATAAAGCAGGCGCTAGTGTGAGCGAAGTGAAAGAATGGCTGCAAAGTGAATACAAATTAACAGCGCTTGAGAATACGATGGTGGCCATCAATGAAAGCTATGCTAGTGAAACAGATCATGTACATGATGGCGATGTGATTGCCTTTATTCCTCCTGTAAGCGGAGGGTAAATAAAAAGCTGCTGAAAATAGGGTGAGCCCTTTTTCAGCAGCTTTTTTGTTGAGTTACGTCTATTATTTTACTAATTTTTGTAGCTGTTCATTGCGATTGTGCTGCTCTTCCTCAGAAGATAAGTCATATTTCTTTAATAAGTGAAATAGTTCGTTTAATTCTAACTGGCTAGGGTTTTCTTCCAAAAATTCCTGGCAGTTTAGATAAATATTAGTTGGAAGAAAAGACTTTTGTGATTCTAGTTTGTTACGTACATCCTCTATTGGATGATCCAATTTACAAGAACTCATAAAGTGCCCTCCTTTCTTTAGAGGCTGTGTTTACTAGCCTCTTTACTTTATAGTCTATCGACTTTTAACTTACTTAATCAAGTACAATTCTTTCCGGGTGGGAATAAATATTAAAGGATGTTCCTCGAATAAAGCCTACAGCGGTTATGTTTAAATCTTCTGCAAGCTCAATAGCTAAGTCAGTAGGTGCAGATTTTGATAAGACAATTCCGACCCCGATCTTTGCTGCTTTGGTCAAGATTTCGGATGAAATACGCCCACTAAATACGAGAATTTTATCTTTAATAGGTATACCGTTTAATAAAGAATATCCATATAATTTATCGAGTGCATTATGTCTACCTATATCTGAGCGACTTACAATTAATTCATCAGCTGTACAAAGCGCTGCATTATGAACGCCACCGGTACTTTTAAAGACTGTGCTAGAATCTTGCATTTTCTTCATTAACTCGATACATTGCGTAGCGGTGATGGTTGTATTTACCATTGATGTTTTCGCTGTACGAACATCATTTTGAAAATAAAATTGTCGACTTTTCCCACAGCAAGACCCGATGAATCGCTTTGAGAAGTATTGTTGATTCTTGATTTCTTTGTCGTGTAGGTGAACGTATGCAAAACCACGATTCTTATCAATGGTCATGTCTTTTATTTCTTTTTTGAAACGAATGACACCTTCTGAGGCTAGAAATCCGATTACCATTTCTTCGAAGTCTTGTGGACTACAAACCATAGTAGCGAACTCTTCGTTGTTTATATAAATAGTTAAAGGGAACTCGATGACAATCTCATCTTCTAATTCAGAAAAAAGATGATTGCTATATTTAACAATGGATCTAGTTGAACTTAACGAATCAGTCAAAGAAACTCCTCCTTGTTTAGTAGAAAAATAATAACGTAAACCCAATATAACCACATTCGATTATTATGACAAGGTTTGCCTATTAGATTGGTGCAAATTTTCAATCATAAATAGATTAATTTTACAATACAAATATATTGAATATTTTTCGAAAACAAGTTATGATTTAGTTGCATTCATAATTCTGTAACATTTAAAAGTCTGTGATAGCGAACCTGTTAACAGTTTTAAATGTTCAGTTGTTGTAAACGATTTCTATTGGTATAAAGTAGCGAAACCTGCTTGAACTAATCGTCGTGCTTTTTTAGGGAACTAGTAAACTTCCTTTTTAGAGTTGCGTCGATTTTTTGTGTTGTAGAGAAAAAGGAGTGGACATCATGGGGGAAACAAAAAGAGTAAAGAATCGCTGGTTAATTGCATTAGCGGCTGTTGGAATTCATATTTCAATTGGGTCCGTATATGCTTGGAGTGTATTTACAAATCCAATCATGGAACAACTTGGTTGGGAGCTAAGTGCAGTATCACTTACATTTAGTATTGCCATCTTGTTTCTAGGTTTATCAGCAGCGTTTATGGGTCACTTTGTTGAAAAGTATGGTCCAAGAAAATCAGGATTGGTAGCAGCAACATTTTTTGGTATCGGCTTAGTTGGTGCTGGATTTGCCATTAATATTGAGTCAATTGGTCTTTTATATTTTACGTATGGAGCACTAGGAGGAATTGGTCTTGGTGTTGGGTACATAACACCTGTTTCAACACTTATTAAATGGTTCCCAGATCGTCGGGGTTTAGCAACTGGGCTTGCAATTATGGGCTTTGGATTTGCTTCAATGGTTGCAAGTCCGATCATGGCAAGCTTAATTGATTCAGTTGGAATTGCGAATACGTTCTTCACATTAGGGATTGCGTATTTTCTCATTATGTTAGCATCTGCGCTTTACATTGAGCGCCCACCTGCTGGATATATGGAAGGTGTTCAAAGCACTGGAAAGAAAGTTTCGACAGATCTTGCACAGCTTACAGCGAACGAAGCGGTGAAGACAAGAAGATTTTGGTATTTGTGGATTATGCTCTTTATTAATGTAACTTGTGGGATTGCGATTTTGGCTGTTGCCTCACCGATGGCACAGGAAATAGCTGGACTTTCAGCAGCAGCAGCAGCAACAATGGTTGGTGTAATGGGTGTATTTAATGGGTTAGGGAGAATTGGTTGGGCTTCGATATCTGATTATATGGGTAGAGCGAACGTCTACACAGCATTCTTCGTTATTCAAATTGTGACATTCTTTACTCTTCCAAGTATTACTCACGCAATTATGTTCCAATTAGTTTTATTCTTAATTATGACTTGTTATGGTGGAGGATTTGCTTCTATTCCAGCTTACATTGGAGATTTATTCGGAACAAAACAACTTGGAGCCATTCATGGATACATGCTAACAGCTTGGGCTGCTGCTGGTTTAGTTGGACCAATCCTAGCATCTTGGATCCGTGAAACAACAGATAGCTATGCTGGTACGCTTTACATCTTTGGGATTATGTTTATCGTTGCATTAATTGTTTCGTTAGTGGTTCGCATTGATATTAAGCAATTAAAGGAAAAACAAGAAATAAAAGACTTAGCTAGTTAACCTATTTGACTTTTGAACGTACTCGAACTACTCTTTTAGTAAGAAAGAGTAAATGAGGGTATGTAAAATGAACAAATATGAAGCGGAATTCAGTAATCTAGTACGTTCCTTTCGTAAAAAACATATGGGAAAAGGCCCAAGCAAAATTAATACAACGTTTTGCAAGAAATGGGCGATATGTGAGATGGAAGGGAACCTATCCCCTGTTGAAAAGTTTATCGCAACTGCAGACGAGGGGAAGCAGATGCTAAAAGCTGCTAGAACCGAAATGGTTAAAGATATGTATCGGAAAAATCCACCTGCAGAAATGGAAGAGTTCTTGCAGTGTAAGTTTCTAGACTTATTTGTAGATATTGATATCGAGAAAGATTTTGGGATTTCAATCTTTGTATTTGATGAAGATATTGAAAAGAAATTCTCAAATAAGTAAGTAGTAGTGATAGTGAAAATAACTTTATAACTGGTTTGGCACTTAGTAGCGATCCTGCAAAAGACTTAACCACCGTTTCTTTCCTAAAAATTAGGGCAGTACGGTGGTTTTTTTCTTGAAATAGCCATACAGATAAAACAGATAAAATAATAAGAGATTTTTGGGGAGTGATTTATTGTGGGGAAAACAAAACATCAGGGACCTATTAAAGCAACGAAAGTACCTCAGCCAAAACATTGGGTAAGTCCAATTCCATTTGGTTTAGGAAAAGTAAAGCCTAAACATATTCGCGATACTATGAAAATTGCTTGGGATAACAAGGATAATCTAGGCTATGCAACACGTATTTTAACAAAAGGTGTGTGTGATGGCTGTGCCTTGGGTGTATCAGGCCTACAAGACCAAACATTAAAAGGCCCTCACATGTGTACGACAAGATTAAATGTGCTACGTCTCAATACAGCACCGGCAATAAAAGAAGAGATTCTTCATGCAGATATTGATGAACTACGAAAATATGATAGTACGGATCTAAGAAAATTAGGACGTATCCCTTACCCTCTTATTCGCCGAAAAGGAGAAAGAAGGTTCTCACGTTTAACTTGGGATGAGGCAATGGACATGATTGCTGATAAAATGAAGCAATTAGATCCAAGACAATATGCGTTTTACCTTACTTCAAGAGGAATTACAAACGAATCCTATTATGTTGCAGCTAAAGTGGCTCGATACTTAGGAGCGAACAATATTGATAATGCCAGTCGTATTTGTCACTCACCGAGTAAAACGGCGTTAAAACGTTCAATCGGAGTTGGTGCGTCTACATGTAACTATCAAGATTGGTTTGGTGCAGACGTGCTATTGTTTTGGGGGAGTGTTGCTTCAAACGCATCGCCAGTCTCAACAAAGTATATGTTAGAAGCTAAGAAACGTGGAGCCAAGATCATCGTTATTAATCCTTATAAAGAGCCAGCAATGGATAAGTATTGGGTACCTTCTAATGCTGAATCTGCATTGTTTGGAACGAAGGTTGCTGATGATTTTTATCAAGTGAATATTGGTGGAGATATTGCCTTTATGCACGGAATCATGAAGCATTGGTTCGACATGGAAGCAAAAGAGCATGGATCAGCAATCAATCACGAGTTTGTAAATGAGCATGTTAATGACTTGGAAGACTTAAAAGCGCATGTTGAGTCTCAATCTTGGGATGAAATTGTTAAGTCTTCAGGTATTACGAAAGAGAGAATTATAGAGTTATCGGAGCTTATAGCGAACAGTAAAAATGCTGTCTATGCGTGGGCATTAGGGTTAACAATGCATGCATTTGCATCTGATAACATTTCACAAGTAGCAAACCTTGCTCTTCTTCGTGGTCACCTAGGACGTAAATATAACGGATTAATGCCATTCCGTGGTCACTCTTCTGTACAAGGTTCTGGTGAGATGGGTGCCGATCCATTCGTTTTACCTGGTGGTGATTTCGTAGAAGATAATATTAAGCGCATGGAAGAAGTTTGGGGATTCGATATTCCTAAATGGCAAGGAGACGTTGTTGGGGTAACCTTAGAAAACATTGTTCTTCCAGAAGACCACGAGCGTAAAATTAAGCTCTATTATATGTCAGGAGGTAATTTCCTTGAGACGATGCCTGACCCTGACTTTATTGAAAAAGCTTTATCTGAATTAGAAATTCGCGTTCATCAAGATATTATTTTGAATACGTCAACTTTAGTTGATGCTAAGGAAGCTGTCATCGTTCTTCCTGCGAAAACTCGTTATGAGCAAGATGGTGGTGGTACCTCGACTTCTACAGAGCGGATGGTATACTACTCTCCTGAAATAGAAGGAAATAAAAATCGAATTGAAGAAGCTCGTTCAGAGTGGAAAATTTATGTGGATCTTGCAAAGAGAGTGAAGCCAGAAACTGCTCATTTAGTCGATTTCCAAACGGGTCAACAGATTCGTGATGAAATAGCAATTGCAAACCCTAATTATGATGGAGTTCAGCACTTGAAACAGCAAGGTGATGTATTCCAATGGGGTGGTGCGTGGCTTTGTGAAGATGGGATTTGCCCAACTCCAGACGGAAAAGGAACCCTCATTTCTGTTGATATACCAGACTTAGGGAAGAAGGAAGGCAATTTTGTCCTGACAACTCGTCGTGGAAAGCAATTTAACTCTATGGTTTATAAAGAAACAGACCCATTTAACAATTCAGAGCGTTACGATGTATTAATTAGTGCAGAAGATGCGCATGAGTTAAGCATTGCTGATGGTGAAGGAGTTGTGATCCACAACGATTTTGGTGTATTCCAAGGAAAAGCCAAATATGCTGACATCACAAAAGGGAATTTAGGTGTTCATTTCCCAGAAGGAAACTTCTTATTACCAAAAGGGCGCTACGAAAAACTTGCGAAAATTCCTGATTATAATGTCACTGTTAAAGTAGAGAAAGCGGATCGTTATAATGCAAGAAAAGATACAAAATATTTGGAAAAGAAGATTGATGACTTAGAAATGACGGTTGGATAATAAAAAAACGAGGATGTCTGCTACGCGCCTTGAGAGAAGAAATCTACTTCTCTCAAGGCGTTTTAATAGTTGTAGCGATGTCACTTATTGCGTCAAAGGTGTGCCAAAAGGTCTAACTTGACCTTTTGGCACACCTTTGTTTTTTAGTTATAATATCTAGAAAAGGATAGTATTACTGTGTTGAAAGTGAACAAACTTCGCTTTATAATGGTTGGAAAAAAGCAGTAAAAGCTGCTCAAGTTTTTAAATAAGTATTGAAAATAATGACAAAAAATGTATAATGTAAGTAAGTTAATAAATTGCTCTCGGGATTAGAAAAAGACTACAACGCTCAAATTTGCTTTCTAGCTGATTAGGGGTGTTGTGGTCTTTTTTTCGCTATAGCAGGTTGCTGTTCTCTTTTTACTTTTTCTACATACTTCTAGGAAAAAGGGGAGATAAAGTTGATGACTTTTTCAAGTGAAAATCGACAAGCGATCTTAGAAAATATGAGCAAAAGACCTTTAGACTTACTCGTAATCGGTGGAGGAATTACAGGTGCTGGCATAGCTCTAGATGCTCAAGTAAGAGGGATAGATACTGGTTTAATCGAAATGCAGGATTTTGCTGCAGGAACTTCGAGTCGATCTACAAAGCTCGTTCATGGTGGTCTTCGTTACTTGAAACAATTGGAGATGTTACTTGTAGCAGAGGTTGGAAAAGAACGTGCAATTGTTTATGAGAATGCTCCACATGTTACGACACCAGAGCCAATGCTACTACCACTGATAAAAGGCGGTACCTTTGGCAAACTAACAACATCAACTGGTCTAAAGCTCTATGATTTCTTAGCTGGTGTTAAGAAACAAGAACGCCGAAAAATGCTCAATAAAAGCGAAGTATTAATGAAAGAGCCCCTTATCCGAAAAAACGACTTATTGGGTGGAGGGATCTATGTAGAATATCGAACAGATGATGCTCGTTTAACATTAGAAGTTATAAAAAAGGCGGTTGCTAGGGGCGCAAAGGCAACCAATTATACGAAGGCTGAACGGTTCATTTATGAGAACGGGAAAATGGTCGCTGTTCAAGTTAAGGATATGTTATCTGGGGGGAAATATACGATTTACGCAAAGAAAATTGTTAACGCAACTGGACCGTGGGTCGATACAATTCGTGAAAAGGACAATTCAAAAAAGGGAAAGTATTTACATCTTACAAAAGGAGTTCATTTTGTCATTGACCAAACTAGGTTTCCGTTAAAGCAAGCCGTATACTTTGACACTGGAATGGATGGAAGAATGATTTTCGCTATTCCTCGTAACGGAAAGACTTATGTAGGGACGACAGATACTGTATACAATGAAGGTCTGATGCACCCACGAGTGACAAAAAAGGATCAGGATTACATGATTCGTGCCATTCAATATATGTTTCCAGCTGTAAACGTTACTGCAGAAGATATTGAGTCTAGTTGGGCAGGGTTGCGTCCGTTAATTCATGAAGAAGGAAAAAGTGTAACTGAAATTTCAAGAAAAGATGAGATTTTCTTCTCGAAGACTGGATTAATCTCTATTGCCGGAGGAAAACTTACTGGGTACCGTAAAATGGCCGAAAGAGTTGTGGATATAGTCGCAAAGGAATTAGGAAATTATCGCCCATGTCAAACAGCTGAAATTCCTTTATCTGGAGGAGATGTTGGTGGATCAGATAAGTTTTTTGACTTCTTAGAAAAGAAAACAAAAGAAGGAATAAGTCTTGGTTTAAGTAAAAGCGAAGCGCAACAGGTTGTTAAGTTGTATGGTTCCAATATTGACCAAATTTATAAACGCTTGCATGATAGTGAGGGGGCACGAGACTGCTCTATTCCATCACTGCTATTAGCACAACTTCAATATGGAATTGAAAAAGAGATGGTAGCAACTCCTATTGACTTCTTTAATCGCCGAACGAGTAAGTTATATTTTCAGATTGATCGGGTAGTAAAATGGAAAGAACCCGTTACTTCCTATATGGCAAAGAGGTTTAACTGGTCGAGAGAAGAGAAGGAATATCATATTTCTACCCTTGAAACGGAACTTTATTATGCTCGATTTCCAGCAGATGACAAAGATAATGGCAATAGAGTTAGCTAAGAATAAGTTTAGGTGAATTAATTTATAGCCTAGTGGCGAAATGATATAATATGGAGATATTGGGAAATGGAGGTCTATTATGTTAAATAAAAAGCTTAAAGAAGCGTTAAACGATCAAATGAATTTTGAATTTTACACGGCTCATTCCTATTTAGCAATGGCAGCTTACTGTTCTGATGAAAGCTTAGATGGGTTTGCAAACTTTTTTCTTGTTCAGGCTGAGGAAGAACGGTTTCATGCAATGAAATTTTATAATTTCCTTAACTCATTAGGTGCTAGAGCAACAATTCATAAGTTGAAGGAGCCTAATAATACGTTTACATCAGTGTTAGACGTGTTTGAAAAAGCATTAGAGCAAGAAAAAGAAGTAACAAAGAAAATTTACCATTTATCAGATTTAGCATTAGATGAACGTGAGCACGCTACGATGACATTTTTGAAGTGGTTTATCGAGGAGCAAGTAGAAGAAGAAGATATGTTTGATAGTATTATTCAGAAACTGAAACGTATTGATAATGATAGCAATGCTTTCTTTATGTTAGACGAAGAATTTTCTAAACGTACATTCACGCCTGCAACTGAATAAGTACATGATTAATCCTCTTTAGAAGAAAAATATCCCTCTGGTTCATGAACAGAGGGACTTCTTCTTATTTTAGGAATGAACGCAGCATCCAGTTATGTTTTTCAAGAGATTGGTGGATCGCAAGAAGCATATCTGCAGTTGTTTCATCTCCTAATGAATCAGCTGCTTCCATTCCTTCTTTTAGCTCATCAATTAAAGTGTCAAAATCATTTACAAGTTCACCGACCATCGATTCAGCATCTTGACTTCCAGAAGCTTCTTTAATAGATGCTGTTTCAAGAAACTCACTCATTGTCGCAACAGGTTGTCCCTTTAAAGCAAGAAGTCGTTCTGCTAATTCATCAATATGCAACGAAGCTTCATTGTACAGCTCTTCAAATTTGTCGTGTAGTGTGAAAAATGCAGGACCTTTCACATACCAATGATAGTTATGAAGCTTAATGAATAGAACACTCCAGTTTGCAATTTGTTTGTTTAAGATTGTAGATACTTTTTCCTGACTCATATAAATAACCTCCTTAAAATACCTTCACTTTACTATTACCCATTCTTTCCATATTATAAACTAAAATTATCATTAATTAGTTACAACTTGATGACAAAAATTTCCTCCATGGATTTGGGTAAACATATTTCCAGCTGCTTGTAGTAATTTATCTGCTTCTTCTATTTCCATAGATGGACGCAAATAAAAAAGGTGAAGAGCAGACGTTGTGTCTTTCGTGACACTCGTTCTCTTTGAATCGACAATGGGACTGCCAAATGCACCAATTTTATCAACACTTACGATCTTGCCACTCATTTTATTTAGACGACCGTTAACGCCTTCATAGGAATCGGCTTCATCGCCCTGTTTTACCGTAACATCGCCTGAGACTCGATCTAAATCATAGATACCTAAAGGGATTACGTATTCTAATGAGAAGAACGTATTCAAATCAACAGCTGAATGAATAAGAGGCAAGGGCTGTTTTTTCTTTATACGGCGATAAAGGGCTTCATGAGAAGGACGGTATCTTCCAGGATCAATTTTTAGTGACTTAAACGTTTGACGCCACTCAGAAATTCCTTTAAAATCAGTTAACTCCGTCGATTCTAGTTCGACTTTCAGCGTTTCTTGAAAAAACTGTAATCGGCCTTTTAACATTTGAGGTGAATCGCTAATCACGATATTATTATATTGGATTATCCCCATTTTAAAGGTAGGAACGATAGATGAAACGGATTCATCAATTAAAACATTGATCATAGGTGCTTTCCTCCCGCTACTTTTGGTTTCATTGTAGCATATTGGTAGGAAATGATTGAAGAAAGGTGATCGACCATGACACTTGCCCAATTAAAGGATGAGCTCATTGCATATAGTAAAACAATAGGAGTCGACAAAATTGGATTTGCTTCAGCAGACCCCTTTTTGCAATTAAAAGATCGACTTCTAACACAACAAAAACTTGGGTATCAGTCAGGGTTTGAGGAGTCTGATATAGAGAAGCGTGTCCAGCCTGAGAAACTACTACAAGGCGCTAGAACAATTATCTCGATAGCGTTAGCATACCCTTCTAAAATGAACAATCCTCCTAAGAATACACGTGAAGATCGGAGAGGGATCTTTTGTAGAGCATCTTGGGGCAGAGACTATCATGATGTTTTGCGAGAGAGGTTAAAAAAGATTGAGCATTTTTTACAGGAGAGAGTAGAAGGAGCTAGAACGGTTTCAATGGTTGATACAGGAGAGCTCTCAGATCGGGCGGTGGCAGAACGAGCAGGGATAGGATGGAGTGGGAAAAATTGCGCGATCATTACACCGGAATTTGGAAGTTATGTTTATCTAGGAGAACTAGTAACGACGATTTCATTTGAACCGGATAGTCCAATTACCGAGCAGTGTGGGACTTGTAATAAATGTGTTGATGCTTGTCCAACAGGGGCCTTGATTCAAGGTGGGCAATTAGATTCTCAAAAGTGTATAGCCTATTTAACACAAACGAAGGACTTTCTTCCTGAACAATATCGTAAGAAAATCGGTAATCGCCTTTACGGATGTGATACATGTCAGCAAGTTTGTCCAGAAAATAAAGGTAAGGACTTTCACATTCATCCAGAGATGGAAGCAGAGCCAGAAATAGCGAAACCGAAATTAATTCCATTGCTTACAATAAGTAATCGTGAATTTAAAGAGAAGTTTGGTCATATATCTGGTTCTTGGAGAGGAAAGAAACCAATACAAAGAAATGCGATTATAGCTCTGGCCCATTTTAAAGATCAGAAGGCATTACCAGTACTAACAGATTTAGTTGAAAATGATCCTCGCCCTGTCATTAGAGGAACAGCGGCTTGGGCAATTGGTGAAATAGGTCGCTTAGAAGAGATAGATACGTTAAATAAAGCGAAAAATAAAGAAAATGATGAAAAAGTTCTTCAAGAAATTGAAAAAGGGCTGAAATTGATTAAAAATAAACATTGATAAACAAGCGAAACTTGTTTATGTAATGTAAGATAAGGAAAAGATTGGACATTGGAAGGAAGGGATTATATGACAACGCAATTAATAAACTATGTCGATGAAATGAATAGTCCCCTTGGCCCCCTGACGATTGTTGCTACAGAAAAAGGTGTATGCCACATATGTTTTGGAGAATTATCAAAATGTATGGCTGCCCTAAAAGCTTGGTTAAAAAAACAAGGACGCAACGATGAAGTTGTTCGTTGTAAGGAAACCTTGAAACCGGTGTGCGAGCAACTAGATGAATATTTTAAAGGTAAACGTGATACATTTGACGTAACACTGGATTTATGTGGAACAGAATTTCAAAAGAAAGTATGGAATACACTAAAAGAA
Source organism: Halalkalibacter sp. HAAS-P014 (assembly GCF_056619965.1). Taxonomy (NCBI): domain Bacteria; kingdom Bacillati; phylum Bacillota; class Bacilli; order Caryophanales; family Bacillaceae; genus Halalkalibacter; species Halalkalibacter sp. HAAS-P014. Next base: position 38,979 of record NZ_JBWQTV010000014.1, read on the forward strand.
ATTGAATACGGAAAAACGAACTCTTATAAAGAAATCGCGCAGAAAATTGGTGCACCAAAAGCTGTTCGGGCTATTGGAGGTGCAAATAACCAAAACCCAATCCCGATCATTATCCCATGTCATCGTGTTATCGGAAGCAATGGAAATATGGTTGGATATGGGGGAGGTTTAGAAAAGAAAGAGCTCCTTTTAAGTCTAGAGGGAGCAATTGAACAAATATCGTAAGAAGATGACTCAAGGTCCAAAGTAGACCTGGAGTCTTTTTTTTTGAACGGATCATATAACAATACAGCATTTATGGTATCCAGAGTTGTAACATCTGCTTTTCGTTTTTTTGTATCACATAACATCATAAACAAGCCAGTGGGCATAAGTTGTTAATTAGAGAGGAGAGTGAAAGATGAGAGATTCGTATGTAAAACAATTGCACGAGTTAATTGAGAGAAGAAATAGCCTATATGTCCAGGACTTAAGAGGAGAGGAGGGTGCAGATGAAATAATTCAACAGAAGCTTAGGATGAATCAAGAAAGGGGAGCAGAGATAGTTCGTGCTTATGTAGAAGGGGATATAATTGGGTCCATTCAGGATAATGACAAACAACACATTGATTATCGGCAACAGTGTGAATATTTAATTCACTTAAAAGACCAAGTTTATCTTGAGGAACAAATTGAACATAGGAGGGCTACTTTTGTTAATGATGAATTGGTAGAAGATATCGTCCTTGAGCCCAAAGAGGAGGAAGGAGAGCCAAAATCATATGATGAATATGAAGTAAGAAACGATGAGATAGAAAATAACCGTTCTTACAATCGTCGTGAAGCTGTTCGATATGCTGAAAGATGGTGGGATGATTATAATCCGAAATATAGAAAATTCACGGATAATTGCACAAATTTTATATCTCAATGTTTGCAAGCAGGTGGAGCACAAATGAGAGGTTACCCAGACCGTTCAAATGGTTGGTGGTTTCGTTCCGATAACTGGAGTTATAGTTGGTCTGTTGCTCACGCACTTAGGTGGCATTTAAGTGGTTCTAATCAAGGTTTAAGAGGGGAAGAGAGAGACAGTGCTACTGAACTTGAACCGGGCGATATCATTTGTTACGACTTTAATGGAGACGGAAGGTGGCAGCATACAACCATTGTAGTAGATAAAGATGCTAATGGAGAACCACTTGTGAATGCTCAAACGACGAATAGTAGGATGCGCTTTTGGAAGTATGAAGATTCTACTGCATGGACTCCTAATATTAAATATAAGTTTTTTCATATTATTACTTAAGTGGAATGTGAAGAGGTTAGCTCGAATTGGCTTGAACCTGGTTTATAAGCAGAAATTTCATCTTCCAGGGGAGTAAAAGCTTACTTTTGAGCTAATCTCCAAATCAACAAAAGGAAGTCTACAGGTTCATTATCTATTGATCATTTCTTCTTTTATTAACAGGTGGTATAATGGATTTTGTCGAGTTAAAAAAGAAGAAATAGAGGTGTATGCACGTGGGGTTACATATCGTGCTTTATCAACCAGAAATACCAGCAAATACAGGGAATATTGCAAGAACGTGTGCAGGTACGAATACGACATTGCATTTAATCCGTCCATTGGGCTTTTCAACAGATGATAAGATGCTTAAACGTGCAGGCTGTGATTACTGGCCAAGTGTTTCCATTAAGTATTATGATTCGATGGACGAGTTATTTGAGAAGTATCCAAAGGGTGCTTTTTACTTTATTGAAACAGTAGGCACAAAAAACTATAGTGAGTTTGATTACTCAAATGAGGAAATTGATCATTTCTTTGTGTTTGGTAGGGAAACAACAGGTTTGCCAGCGAGCATTATTGAAGAGAATAAAGAAAAATGTTTTCGCATCCCTCAGACAGATAAAATACGGTCGCTCAATTTATCCAATACAGCAGCCATTGTAATTTATGAAGCAATTCGACAACAGGGTTTTAAAGACTTAACGTAAGGCTATTTTCGTAAAGATTGTTGCTATTAGAAAGTTTTTACTCGTAGTGAAATGAAGCGGAAGTCGCTCGACTCCTGTGGGATTTAGAGGTAGGGGCGAGACCCCACAGGCGCACCGAGAGGCTCGGCACCTCTCCACGGAAAGCGAGTGACTGGAGCGAAATGGAACGAACATGTGAAAACAACAAAGTATGCGAGTCAGCCTAACGTAAAGACGGTAGAGGGAAAAAAATCGACCACTCTCCGGAAGAGACTGGTCGATTTTTTAGTAAATTAGTTTTTGTGTGGATTATCTTCATAGCCAGCAGTGAAAATAGCTGCTAAGAAAACAATACTAACACCAAGGATGAGCAAAGTACCCATGTCAATTTCCTCCTTGTACAATTCATAAGTTCATTATAAAGCAATTTAACGTAGAAAGAAATGAAAGATACATGAAAGTGTTTAAAATTTAATTAAACTTACGTTTGAAAGAAGGAGACGTCTCAGTTGTCAAACCGATACATCACTAGCCACTTTCCTCTTATTTCTATATTATTATTCAGTCTTGCATTTGCTATTTATGTTCAAGGGTATATTCTATCTGAGTTAGTGACTCTAGGAGTATATAGTGGAATGTTAGAGTTCATCTCTGAAAGTGGAATTAAACTTACGTTATTATTTTTACTACTATTATTTTTCTTCATGGTTTTTTCGGCTTTGAAATTAATTGCCGATACAACAATAGAACTTTCAATGCTTTTTTTCTCAAAAGACGAAGAAGGAAATGAGTTAAATAAAGTTAAAGCAGGATCCTGGATTTTCTTAATTGCTAGTGTGATAGCTGTTCTTCTTGCACAATACCTGATTGTTATAACAATTGTATTTGTATTGGCAAGCTTAGTATACTTCGTTTTTCTAGTATATAAGATTAGTGATACATTAAATATGTCGGGCCTTATAGGATTCGTCTTTTTCCAAGTTGTCTTTTGGAGCGCCTTCATATTAGCCATAGTGTTCGCACTGTTAAAACTATACAACAGCTTCATGGCAAGCTTGCCACTGTAAAAAAACATCCCCACCTGGTCTTGGTGGGGATGTTTTTTGAAGTAATCAGCCGCTTTTGCTGGTTACCGTCTTTTCCCCACCTGGTCCTTAGGCAATGTGCAGAGCCGTTACCCTTTTTTGAAAGCCTTGCTATGAGTGGGTTTCTCATAGCAAGGCGTGTAACGTGTGGAGCCATTGCGCTTCTTCGAGGTACTTTTAAAGCGTCCTCGGTCTTGGTGGGGATGTTTTTTTATCTCATAAGTTCACGCCAGATTTGCAAATGAGGTCTGTTATTATTTAAATGGGCTATAGATGAACGCTTATCTTTTCCAACCCAAACACCGGTTGTATACTCGTCTGTTAACCCGACAAACCACAAGTCATGGTAATCATTTGTCGTTCCCGTTTTTCCACCTGAGTATGACGCTGATATTTGAGCCCTTGTAGCTGTTCCACTATTGATAACTTCAGATAAAAGCTTACGCATCTTTTCATTTGTAGACGTGCTCCACACTTCTACTTCTTTTTCGTCCCAACTATATAAAATCGTTCCATCTGTATCGGTAACTTTTCGAATTCCTTTAGAAGGACGGTACATACCATCATTTCCAAAAGCCGTATAAGCACTCGTTAATTCAAGAGGGGTCATACCATAATAAAACCCACCTAAAGCACTCGACGGATGGTAATCATTTTCTTTATCAATGTGAGAAAATGAGAACTTATCAAGGTAAGAAAATGCTGTATCAATACCAACTCGATCCAATATACGAACAGCCGGTGTATTATAAGAATGTTTGAACGCCGATGTTAAGGAAACTGAACCATATTGTCCTCCTGCATAATTTTTTGGACAATAATTCCCTATACAAACGTTGTCAGCATTAATCGTACTTTGAATTGGAACATCAAGTTCTTCAAAATAAGGTGCATATGAAAGCAATGGTTTGATAGCTGAACCAGGTTGTCTTGGGTTTTGAAAGCCTCTATGGAAGTCAAACTTACTGTAATCTTTTCCACCTGTAAGAGCTATAATTTCGTGAGTTTTGTGATCAAGCATCACGGCTGATGCTTGTACATCTCCTGGCACGTGTCTATCAATGGTTTTAATAGCTAAGCTTTGTAAAAATGGGTCTAATGCTGTTTCAATATGAATGCCAGATTGTAGTAAGTGGTTTACTCTTTCCTGTAGTGTCCGTTCAATCTCCTTTTTTTCCTCACTTGATGTAGCCTTTGAAAGTTTTTGATTATACCCTTCACTCTCAGCGACTAACTCACTAAATTCAGAGTGAATATAGGTAACATAGTCAGGGTGTAAATCTGTTTTTCTTCTAACATTTAATTCAATGGATTCCTCAAGTGCCTCTTCGTATTGTTCTTTTGTTATATATGAGGCTTCTACCATTTTCGTTAGAATCCAATCTTTTCTTAACTTTGTCTGTTCACTATTTTTTAATGGATCATAGTGACTTGGGTTGTTCGGAACAGCACTTAAAAAGGCAACTTCCGAAAGGGTTAATCTTTCACTTGGTTTATTGAAATAATAGCGACTGGCAGCTTCTATTCCATACACGCCATTGCTAAAGTATATGGTGTTAATATACAACTCGATAATTTCTTCTTTCGTATAGGTTTTCTCAAGCTCATGGGCATATAAGATTTCACTTAATTTACGATTATATGTTTGGTCATGAGTTAAAAATAGGTTTCGAGCAACCTGCTGAGTCATCGTACTTGCCCCTTCTTCAATGCTTTCACTTTTTACATTTGAGTAAAGAGCTCTTCCAATTCCGATTAGGTCATACCCTTTATGCTCAAAGAATCGTTGATCCTCTGTAGCGATAAAAGCGTTAATGACCACATCTGGAATTTCCTCATATGGTAAGTAAATCCTGTTTTCATCACGGTATACTTCGCTGATGACGTCACCATTACGATCATAGATCATACTATTCTTTGAAAGATTGATTTCACTAATGTTAATATGCTCATTTAATACTTCAGACAATGATTTGACCTCTTGCACTTCTGCTGTTACTTCAACGATCAAGAAAGTAAAGACAATAAAGATAAGAGCAATTAAAATCCAACCAGTAATAGACTTCAACATAATTTTTACACACTCATTTCAGTTTATTCGCTATTAATTGTACCATCAAAAACCTATTTGTGGTGTTGGAAACAGTAGGGAAGCTAGAATAAGTCTTAGAGCCACTGAAAAAGGGAAAAAGGTCTTTTTCCCTTTTTCAGTGGCTCTTGAAGCCATGTGTGTAGCCGCCGTATTCTTTTAAGCTTTTTGAGCGAATTTCTCAAAAAGCGCACGGCGAGTGGAGCCATGGCCCTCCTGAATCTACCCGGGAGCTCTTTAGTCAGGAAAAAGAAAGCCCCGACTCCGCACATTGCTTAGATCAAACTCAAAAAGGTAAAAAACAACCTTTTTGAAAAAGGGGCAATGGCTTCGTCCGGAGCACGTAAGGTATGAGAAGTGCACTCATCCCTGACTAAAAAGAAAGCCCCGACTCGCACATTGCTTAGATCAAACTCAAAAAGGTAAAAATCAACCTTTTTGAGTTTGATCTAAATTCTGATGCATGTTCACTTTCTTTATTGCATATGGTTTATTAATCGCGCTCTTGAACACGAGGATGGAGGTACGATAATGAGTATATTAAAAAAAGTAGAACAGTTTAGAGAAGAGGAAGAACGTTTAAGATGGGAAGGTACATTTGCTGATTATTTAGAGTTGCTAAAGGAAAAGCCTTGGGTTGCACAAACAGCTCATTCCCGTGTATATAATATGATTAAAGATGCCGGTGTGGAAGAGGAAAACGGGAAAAAGGAGTATTCCTTTTTTAAGGATCAACTTTATGGTGTGGAAGAGTCGCTTGAAAAATTAGTTGAAGAATATTTCCACTCGGCAGCCAAAAGGCTTGATGTTAGAAAGAGAATTCTCTTACTCATGGGGCCTGTTAGTGGGGGGAAATCCACTTTAGTGACGATGCTAAAACGTGGTTTAGAACAATATTCAAGAACTGACAAGGGTGCGGTTTATGCTATTAAAGGTTGTCCAATGCATGAGGATCCACTTCACTTAATTCCTAGCCATTTACGAAAAGAATTTCAAGAAGAATACGGGATTAAAATTGAAGGGAATTTATCCCCATTAAACATGATGCGCGTGGAAGAAGAATATGGTGGAAGGATTGAAGATGTATTAGTTGAAAGAGTATTCTTTTCTGAAGATAAACGGACAGGAATTGGGACATTTAGTCCTTCTGATCCAAAATCACAAGATATCGCTGATTTGACTGGTAGTATTGACTTCTCTACGATTGCAGAGTATGGCTCTGAATCAGATCCGAGAGCGTACCGATTTGATGGAGAATTAAACAAAGCAAACCGTGGGATGATGGAGTTTCAGGAGATGCTCAAATGTGATGAGAAGTTCTTATGGCACTTACTTTCTCTCACGCAAGAAGGAAACTTTAAAGCAGGTAGGTTTGCATTAATCAGTGCGGATGAGTTAATTGTAGCTCATACCAATGAATCAGAGTATAAATCGTTTATTTCAAATAAAAAGAATGAGGCTCTACATTCCCGTATTATTGTAATGAAGGTTCCTTACAATTTAAAGGTGAGTGAAGAGGAACGAATTTATAAAAAAATGATTGAAGATAGTGATCTCTCTCATGTTCATATTGCTCCACACGCGTTAAAAGTTGCCGCAATTTTCACTATTTTAACAAGACTAAAAGAGCCGAATAAACAAGGCATTGATCTAGTTAAGAAGATGAGATTATATGATGGTGAGAACGTCGAAGGCTTTAATGCTCAAGACTTAGAAGAGTTAAAGCAAGAAGATCCAGATGAGGGTATGAGTGGTATTGACCCACGTTACGTCATCAATCGTATTTCTTCTGCAATTATTCGTAAGCAGCTAACATCTATTAATGCGTTAGATGTTTTACGGTCTATTAAAGAAGGATTGAGCGAGCATGCTTCGATTTCAAAAGAAGATCGTGAACGTTATATGGATTTTATTGCAGTAGCTAGAAAAGAATATGATGCGATTGCAAAGAAAGAAGTTCAAAAAGCATTTGTTTATTCCTATGATGAGTCCGCGAAGACGTTAATGGATAACTATTTAGACAATGTTGAGGCATATTGTAATAAAAATAAACTTCGCGATCCACTAACTGGTGAAGAGATGACACCAGATGAAAAGTTAATGCGCTCAATTGAAGAGCAAATTGGTATCTCTGAAAATGCTAAGAAAGCTTTCAGAGAAGAAATTTTGATTCGAATTTCTGCTTATGCTCGTAAAGGGAAGAAGTTTGATTACAATTCGCATGAGAGATTACGTGAAGCAATACAGAAAAAGTTATTTGCTGATTTAAAAGATATTGTTAAGATTACAACTTCAACCAAAACACCTGATGAGAATCAATTGAAGAAAGTAAATGAAGTAATAGCAAGATTAATTGATGAACATGGGTATAATTCAGTTTCAGCAAATGAATTGCTTCGCTATGTAGGAAGTCTGTTAAACAGATAATAGGAGCGAAAGTACTTTTAAAGTGTAACAAAGCTTTAATGACGCCGTTCGCTACGTGCCTTGAGAGAAGAAACTCACTTCTCTCAAGGTTTTTGTAGCGACAGTCCCCATTGCTTCATGAGGTGCCAAAATGAAGTGGTATAAAATGATTGCAAGAGTTTTCGAATCATAGGGGAATTTAAATTTAAAGAATCCTAGAATCTTTTCTGCTCTTTTGAGCAAGCATGAGTAAGGCTGAAGCCACATCCTCTACTTGTTAAAATGGCATTTCTTTGGTAAGTTAAAAGGAAAGAGCGAGTCGGGGGAAATAATGTGGAAAGAAACAATGATTGGTTGGAATGGGGAAAAGCATTTATAATAGCCATTGTTTTTGCTGCAATAATTCGAACGTTTGTGTTCACGAGTTATGAAGTTCAAGGGGAGTCTATGACACCTAGTGTGTACGATGGAGAGCGATTCATCGTAAATAAAATTGGTTATGGTTTTTCGGAACCGGAAAGATTTGACTTGGTTGTTTTTCATGCTACTGAAGAAGAAGATTACATAAAACGTATAATCGGTTTACCTGGGGATACAATTCACTACAGGGATGATGTGCTTTTTATTAACAATGAACCTGTTATTGAGCCTTTTTTAGAAGAGAGAGTAATGGAATACAATTGGGGGCCGTATACTAATGATTTTGCGATCCCTGAGGAAGTGCCAGAAGGTCATGTTTTTGTTTTAGGCGACAATCGACCAAATAGTTTAGATAGTCGTAGACTTGGGTTTATATCAGTTGAGCAAATTGTCGGAAAAGTTGATTTGCGCTTTTGGCCAATAAAAGAAGCAGGATTAATAAAATAGAGTAGTAGGGGGCTGTCTCAAAAGGTTACAAACCAACCTTTTGAGACAGCCCCTTTTGCTTGTCCACTTTTAAAAATAGTTAATTTGTCAGAATTTATTAGCAACTCTCCTCCCTGTCTGCATAGGATAAAGTAAGCCAGTTTTATTAAAGGCACCTTATCCACGCGGCTCGAGACCATTGTATGCTTCATTTTTTGAAAACGTGAAAAGAAATGAAAAGTTTTCTACGAAAAAGTAAATTTATGAATGATACAAAGGGAGGGGAATCACATGACGAAAAATAATCAACGTCAATTTGTCGTGTCACAAGAAAATTGGTCTCTTCATCGCAAAGGACATCAAGACCAACGACGTCATCAGGAAAAAGTCCAAGAAGCGATTAAAAAGAACTTACCTGATCTTGTTAGTGAAGAAAACATCGTTATGTCAAACGGTCGAGATGTGATTCGTATTCCAATCCGTTCTTTAGATGAATACAAAATTCGTTATAATTATGATAAAAATAAACATGTTGGCCAAGGCGAGGGCGACAGTAAAGTTGGGGATGTTGTAGCAAGGGATCCAAATGCTCAGAAACAACAAGGACCAGGAAAAGGAAGAGGTCCTGGCGACCAAGCTGGAGAGGATTATTCTGAAGCAGAAGTGTCGATCATGGAATTACAGGAGATGCTTTTTTCCGAGTTAGAGTTACCGAACCTACAAAAGAAAGAAGAAGATGAAATTAAGATTGAAGATATTGATTTTAATGATATTCGTAAAAAAGGCCTTATGGGTAATATTGATAAGAGAAGAACGATTTTATCTGCAATTAAACGAAATGCGCTAGAAGGTAGACCTGGATTAAACCCAATTTATAATGACGACCTTCGTTTTAAAACGTGGAATGAAGTGACCAAACCTGAGTCAAAAGCAGTCGTTATCGCGATGATGGATACAAGTGGGTCCATGGGGCGCTGGGAAAAGTATATGGCAAGAAGTTTCTTCTTTTGGATGACTCGTTTTCTAAGGACGAAATATGAAACAGTGGATATTGAATTTATTGCTCACCATACTGAAGCAAAGGTTGTTTCAGAGGAAGACTTTTTCAATAAAGGTGAGAGTGGTGGAACGATTTGTTCATCGGCTTACAGAAAAGCCCTAGAAGTGATTGATAATAAATATGATCCAAAACGATACAATATTTATCCGTTTCACTTCTCTGATGGAGATAACCTTACTTCTGACAATGCAAGATGTTTAAAGCTAGTTGAAAAATTAATGGATGTCTCAAGTATGTTTGGGTATGGAGAAGTCAATCAATATAGCCGTCATTCAACACTGATGAGTGCATATAAAAACATTGACGATATTCGCTTCCGTTACCATATTTTAAAGGAAAAAGGTGATGTATATCACGCGATGAAAACATTCTTTAAAAAAGAGGAAGAGGAAGCTCTGGCTTAACTAATCTAATAAACTCCCTAATAGATTGTAGTAAAACTTTCTATTAGGGAGTTTATTTGTGTCTTGGAGTCTTATATAAAAGAAATTTTTCTAAGAGGCTTAAGTAATGTTATAATCATATAGAAAAGTAAAATTATTCAGAACTTTATGTTAGAGGTGAAACAAGTGAAGGTCAGCAGGAGTGAGCGAAATTCTATTTTACTGGCAATGGCAGGCATTCTTCTATTTTTCACAATAGTCTTTTCTGGTGTACCAACCAACTCTTATAATCTTACTAATCATTTATTTATCCATACGGTCTTGGAGTTTCTAAGCATCGCGGTTTCATTTTCCATTTTTATCTATGGTTGGTTAACTTTCCCTCATACTAAATCGAGGTTATTACTTCTCATTTCGTTTACCTTCTTAACAGTAGGTTATTTTGATTTGTTGCATACATTGCTCCATCCTGGGATGCCCTTCTTTATAAATTCAGGACATCAAATAATGACGTGGTTTTGGGTGTTAGCTAGGATGACTGAAGTGGTAGTATTTATGGTAGGTGTATTTTTCTTAAGTACAACCTCACTAATACAAAACAAGGATGAAAAATTCTATTGGATGATTGGTTTTGCTAGTTTCACAGCTGTCATTACATACTTTGTTATTCAATACGTGAACCAATTCCCCATTTTACTTAGTGGAACAGGTCCTACTTTGTTAAAGAATTCATTTGAATACATTGTCGTTATACTTCATACGATTGCGATTATTTTACTGTGGAAAAAGTATAGAAAGGAAAGTAGCCAATTTTATCTTAATTTAATGCTTGCGTGTGTCTTCTTAATATTGTGTGGACTAACTGTCACGCTTTATAGCTCAGTATTTGACTTAACCGTTATTATTGCTCATGTCTTTAAAGTGGTAGGTTACTTTTTTATTTTGAAAGCGTTCTATTATGTGAATATACAATTACCATTTGAAAATAAAAAACAGACTGAAGAAAAGCTATTAGACATCGAAAGTGAACTTGAGCTTCTTTTTACTAATACTGATGATGCCATCTTTATTTATGAATTGAATACAAAAGATATTATTCGTCGTAACCCTGCATTTACTAGGATGTTTGGTTATGAGGTTGATAAACCGTTAAACGTTGACTTTTTGATACCGGATGATAAAAAAGAAGAGTTCTCATTCATAAGAAAAGAATTAAAAGAGGGACGTTCAGTCGTTGACTTTGAGACGACTCGGCAAAGGAGAGATCACAGCAAAATAGGTGTCAGCATGACGGTTTCACCAATGGAAAATAATGATGGAACGGTTCTATGTGCCGCTATTATCCGAGATATCTCTGAAAAAGTTGAATCAGAAAAAGAACTTTACCGTGCCAAAAAGGAAATACAAGAAATACTGGAACAATATAATGGGTTAATATTTAAATTTAAAAAGGAGAACAATCTATTTGTTTATACACTGTTAAATGGAAAAATGCTCTATGAGTCTGGTATATCTCCAAAACGAGGAATAGGGAAGCCGGTACAAAAACTATATAATACGATGCAATGTGAGTTACTAGATCACCATCATGAAAGAGCTTGGAGAGGAGAAGAGGTTGAATTTCAATATGAAGGAAATGATGGGTCCTTTTTTCTAGTTTCCTTAAAGCCAATTATAAATAATGGGGAAACGACTGAAGTTCTGGGATCGGTTGTTGATATTACGAAGTTGATTGAGACTGAAGAATTATTAAGAAGAACAGAAAAGTTATCGGTTGTAGGTGAACTTGCAGCAGGGTTTGCGCATGAGATTCGAAATCCACTCACAACCATTAAGGGATTTCTCCAATTACTCCAGATGGATGCTGACGACAAGAAGCAAGACTATATCAAGATCATGCTTAATGAAATCGATCGTCTTGAAATGATTACAAATGAATTTATGGTGGTAGCTAAACCACAAGCAACTACTTATCAAATGGAAGACATACAAGCAATCACTGACGGAGTGAATCAATTCTTGCAGCCTCAATCGATATTGAATGATGTTGAAATGGTAACGGTAGTAAATGGAGTATTACCGGATGTGTATTGTGATAAACACCAATTACGACAAGTATTTATTAACATCTACAAAAACGCCATGGAGGCAATGCAGAATGGAGGGACAATTACTACGGAGTTATCGGCCCATGAAAAATATGTATCGATATCGATAACTGATGAAGGTAATGGTATTCCAGAAGAATTGATCCCAAAATTAGGAGAGCCTTTTTACACCTTAAAAGAAAAAGGGACTGGACTAGGGCTGATGGTGAGTAAAAAGATTATTGAGTCACATAAAGGAATTCTACATATAGAAAGTGAAACGAATGTTGGAACAGTCATGACAATTAGACTGCCTGTCAATTTTTCAGAAGAACAATAGTTGTCAATTTTCAAACGAAGAAATAGGGAAACTGTCTATCTGTGACTAAGAATCATTTTATGTTACGTGCATATAAATAAGTAAAGATAACTACCTCACTATTATGTGGGGTAGTTTAATTTATGTAAAAAACCCCTATTTTTTAATAAGTGATTTAGATGCTCGTGGAGAATGGATGGGATCAGCATCTTTTTTTAGGCAGCTTTGAAAAAGTAAGAGAGGAGAATGTTTATGTTCATACACAAGTGCTCAAAAAACTTCTTTCTCTATTTATCAAAAAATAAAATTCTAAACAAAACTGCAAAAAGGTGGGGCCTGAAGCTAGGGGCGCAACAAGTAGTAGCGGGAGAGACCGTTGAAAGTGTCATGGAGGTTGTAAAAAGCCTTAATGATAGAGGGTTAGTATGTACAGTCGATCATTTAGGCGAATTTGTTCAAAATGAAAAAGAGGCAATAGAATCTACCAATATATGTATTGAAACGCTAGACGCAATTTCAGCAAAGGGGGCAAATTGTAATCTTTCTTTGAAACTAACGCAACTTGGTCTCGATATTGACCAAAACTTCTGTTTGGAAAATATGGAACAAATTCTTAAAGTCGCTAAACAGACAAATACCTTTGTCAGGATTGATATGGAAGATTACGCTCATTATTATCAAACTTTAAAGATATTAAAAGAATTACGGAAGAACTATGATAATGTTGGTACAGTTATTCAAGCCTATTTATATAGCGCCAAGAAAGATTTAGAGAATTTAAAAGATATCCCCTTGCGCTTAGTAAAAGGTGCATACAAAGAGTCGCCTGAAGTCGCGTATCAAGAGAAAGACAAGATCGATGCAAATTATCTTGAAATAATAAAACAACATTTGTTAACTGGTAGTTACACTGCTATAGCCAGTCATGATCATCGAATTATAGAAGGAGTCAAGAAGTTTTGTAAACAACGTAATATTCCCAAGTCACAGTTTGAGTTTCAAATGCTATATGGTTTTCGTACAGAGATGCAAGATGAGATTGCCAAAGAGGGTTACACGATGAGAGTCTATGTACCTTTTGGAAGTGATTGGTACGGATACTTTATGAGACGGTTAGCAGAAAGGCCTCAAAATGTTTCCTTTGCACTTAAAGGATTTTTCTCGAAATAGTTTAGCAGTGGAGTAGTTGGAACTAGCAAGTAGTGTAACGTCTTTTGAAAGGGGTTTCATTATGGGGAAGGAAAAAACTGTTTCAATAATTGGAGTTCCTATGGACCTAGGCCAAATTCGCCGTGGAGTTGATATGGGTCCTAGTGCTATGAGGTATGCAGGCTTAATTGATGAAATTAACAGGCTAGGTTTTCATGTGAAAGATTACGGAGATATCCACATTAATCGATCCTCTAACGGCACAAATAGAGAGAAAAACTTACGGAATCTGCAAGAGGTTATAAAAGCCAGTGAAGAACTTTGTAGAGAGCTAAATGGAATCATTGAAAAAGGAGGATTTCCACTAGTTTTAGGTGGTGATCATAGCATTAGTATCGGTTCCATTGCAGGGATAAGCAAGTATTACAAAGAGCTTGGAGTAATTTGGTTTGATGCTCATGCTGATTTAAATACTGAAAATACGTCACCTTCTGGAAATATTCATGGTATGCCCCTTGCTATCAATCTCGGATTAGGACACAAGTTGTTAACAGGGATTGGTGGTTACCAACCAAAAATTAAATATGAGAATATCGTTATCATTGGAGCTAGGTCAATAGACGATGGCGAACGTGATTTAATAAAGGAAAAAGGTATAAAAGTATTTACGATGCATGAGATTGATCGTAAAGGAATGACAACAGTGATGGAAGAGGCAATAACTTATTTAGCTAATCGGACAGATGGAGTTCATTTAAGTTTTGATCTTGACTCAATTGATCCTAGTGATGCCCCAGGGGTTGGAACACCTGTTCTTGGTGGTGTTTCGTACCGGGAAAGTCACTTAGCAATGGAAATGTTAGCAGAAGCAAACATTGTAACTTCTGCAGAATTCGTTGAAGTGAACCCTATACTAGATAATAAAAATCAAACGGCCGATGTAGCAACAGAATTGATTGCCTCACTCTTAGGGAGAAAGCTTTTATAAATTAAGGATAATATCTAATAAAGGCTCTTTAAAAGAGGGGATAGCGATGAAAAAAACGGAAGAAATCATCAAAAAAACAGAGTTATATGGTGCAAGGAATTATCATCCACTACCTATCGTTATTTCAGAAGCACAAGGAGCGTGGGTACTAGATCCAGAAGGCAATAAATACTTGGATATGTTGAGCGCGTACTCAGCTGTTAATCAGGGACATTGTCATCCGAAGATTATAGCTGCTTTAACAGAACAAGCAAAGAAAGTAACGTTGACTTCTCGGGCATTTCATAATGATAAGTTAGCACCTTTCTATGAAAAGGTCGCTAAGTTGACTGAGAAAAATATGGTTTTACCGATGAATACAGGTGCTGAGGCAGTTGAAACAGCTATTAAAGCAGCTAGACGTTGGGCCTATGATTGTAAAGGAATCTCTGAAAATGAGGCAGAGGTTATCGTCTGTGAAGACAACTTCCATGGTCGAACAATTGCTGCTGTTTCCTTATCTTCAAATGAAAATTATAAACGTGGATTTGGGCCTACTCTTCCTGGAATTAAGATTGTTCCATATGGAGATCTACAGGCATTAAAGAAGGCGATTACAGCAAAGACGGCAGTATTTTTAATAGAACCAATTCAAGGGGAAGCTGGTATCCGAATTCCACCTCAAGGCTTTTTGAAAGATGCTTTTGAGTTGTGTCAGAAAGAGAATGTTCTATTTATAGCTGATGAAATCCAAACTGGCTTAGGACGTACTGGTAAGCTCTTTGCGTGTGAGTGGGAAGGTGTTAAACCTGATATGTATATACTCGGGAAAGCGCTAGGAGGTGGGGTTGTTCCGGTTTCGGTTGTCGCAGCAAATAGCGACATCTTACATGTGTTTGAACCAGGGTCTCACGGATCAACGTTTGGAGGTAACCCTCTTTCATGTGCTGTTGCTTTGGCGGCGCTTGAAGTGATTGAGGAGGAACAATTGGTTCAACGCTCTTTAGAATTGGGTGAGTTTTTACTAAAAGAACTAAAAAGCATCACTAATCCAGTCATTCAAGAGGTTCGAGGGAGAGGCTTATTTATTGGAATTGAATTAACTGTGCCAGCTAGAATTTACTGCGAACGGTTGAAGGAACAAGGAGTTTTATGTAAGGAGACTCACGAAAATGTCATTCGCTTAGCCCCTCCATTAATAGTAGATAAAGAAGATCTTAAGTGGTCCTTGGAAAAAATAAAGCAAGTTTTATTAATGAAGCATTAACTGAATCACTCACTAAATGACAGCAGCATTAGTTACAAATGTTGCTGTTTTTTTGAGATAGTAATAATGACCTACAAGATTTAAAGTGAAAATCATTACGTTTCAAGTGAAAAATGTCGATTTTTATCATATGAGTCTTGTATAGTAGAAATTATACTTATTTTTTTATTGTAAGGAGGCTTGTGTGTGACATCCCAATTTTTACATAACCGTAACCGTTTATTAATCATAATGATTTGGATATGCTGTGTATTTCTATTGATGTTAGATGGACTATTTTTTCCAGATTATGTTTGGCCTCCAGTTGGTGTCCTTACTTGTACGATATTGCTAGTTTTATATAAAGTGATAAAGAAACCCGTCATTATGATGTATGTAATGATTACTGGAATTTTTATATATACTTTCTTTGTTAACTTGATTTATTTAGAAATAGGCTATTTTATGTTCATCTTTTTTGGTGTGATGTTAGCTTCGTTATATCAACGAATAGATGCCTTGTTGTATGCAGGAGGAATTGCTACAACGATGATTATCTTTTTCTTTGTTCATTTTTTTGAGGAGATTTTTTCGTTTGTTGAGGAAGCAGAGGTTTTGACATTTGTGGTCTTTTGCATGTTAACAATTATCTTTTTTGTTTTTCATATACGTTTTACAAAAGAGCTGTGGATGAAAGCACAAAGCAATGAGCATCAAGCGTTGCTTGAACTTAAGGCAACACGAGCGCATTTGGATTCATTGTTTACAAACGTAAAAGAAGCAATTGTCATGTTTGAGGAAAATGGAGACATTCTTGCCTCTAACCCAGCATTTGAACGTTTGTATGGTTTTTCTTCAAAAGAAATTGAAAAAAATAACATTCAATTTTTATTAGGTGAAGAGTGGAAAGATATAAAAATGCAAAGCGAACCATATATTGAGCAAATACATAAAACAAAAGAAAATCAGAATATTTCAGTAAATGTATCAGTATCTGAAATCGTATCGTCCTCGGGAGGGAAAATATACTCAGCCTTTATCCAAGATGTAACGGAAAAAAGAAAGACGGAAGAACAGGTGATGCAAGCTGAGAAGCTATCATCTGTCGGACGTCTTGCCGCTGGAGTTGCCCATGAGTTGAAAAATCCTCTTACCGTATTAATCGGCTTTGTTGAAATGATGGACGAGAAATCTGATAAGAAAAAAGAAATAATGGTTGATGAGTTAAAGCGCATGAATTTAATTGTTGATGAACTTCTGATGTTAGCTAAGCCTCAAGCAAATGTAAAAAAGCAAGTCGATCTAGAATTTTTACTGGACGATGTGTTACTTCTTTATAATGGATATTTCAAGCAACATGAAATCCAAGTAACAAAGAAAATAATCAATCAGTTACCTTTCATTGAAGCCGATCCTAATCAGGTGAAACAAGTTTTTATCAATGTGTTAAAAAATGCGGTAGAAGCGATAAAGTTCGGTGGTTCGATTCAAATATCTTTGGAAAAAAATAATGAAGGTGTCATGATAGTTATTGATGATGACGGTTGTGGTCTTAATTCCGAAGCAGTTACAAAGATAGGGGAGCCATTTTTTACAACTAAGGCTGAAGGAACCGGCCTTGGAACAGTTATAATACATAAAATTATGAGTGAACATGGAGGAAAAGTAAGTTATCAAAATTTACCTTCAAAAGGTCTTAGAGTTGAACTGATCTTTCGTCCAAGTGCTCACGTAAAATAAGAAAGAGGGTGTGTTAAAGAAGGTTAAGTTCGACCTAAGCACTGGCTCCGTTCGCTACGCGCCATGAGAGAAGAAGGTCACATCTCTCATGGCTTTAAAAGAGGTAGCGACTCCGCTCATTGCTTCGGGGGTGTTGCCAAAGGTCAAGTTCAGACCTTTGGCAACACCCCCTTTAGCGTCGGAGTTTTGGGGCTTTGAGGTAGGTTCCTAGTCTCCAAAACCATTCGAAAGGGCCGATATAAAAGTGTTTGAGCCACCACTTGCTAATACCTATTTGTAATATGAAAAATGAGATAGCGAGTAACGTTGCTAGAAAAATACCGATACTGCTAAAGTAGCCCAGTCCATAGCCGTAAAAGAAAGTCGTAAAAACAATCGATTGTAATAAATAATTAGTCAAAGAAAGTCGGCCTACATAGGAAAGAGGCATTAACAGTTTTTGACCTCGATTACTAGATGCGATTAGGACAATACTAGAAGCATAAAACATGGCAACTAAAGGTCCCCCAACAGTCATATGAAGCATTTCATAAGTATAATTATCATTGAACAAAAAGGCGATTTTACTAGGAAACCCTAGTAATAATGTTATCCACCATACTCGTTTAATAAGGTGTTTGTGTTCGGATACATTTGAGAGCCATTTTTTTCGGCAAACGTATGCGCCTAGTAAAAACATTCCTAAAACGCTAATCATGGCCGTTACGTGCAAAATGAAAGTACCAAAGCCTTCTAATCCTAGTGGATCTGAGAACAAACGGAAAGTAACTACTTCCAGGTAGCTTCCAGAGGTAAGAACTTCTTTTTCTTCAATAGAATAAGAAAGTATTTGCTCATCTAGAGCACTTGTATCTTCAACGGGGGTTCCAATCGACAGAACCATAAAGAATAAAAGAATAAAAGCCCAAATGAACAAGCTTTTTGAACTGAATTTCAAAAAGAAAAAGAGGATAAAAGAACTGAGTGCATAAGTAAATAATATATCGCCATCCCATATAAAGATCCCATGGAGTAAGCCAATGAATAAAAGAATACCATTACGGCGCCAATATAAAGTAGTATAGGGTAAGTTTTGTTGCTGCAAACGTTCCTTTAAGAACGCCATCCCGTAACCGAATAAAAATGAAAACAGAGTATAAAAACTAGAAACAGCAAATGTTAAAATAATCGCTTCAGTAACTCGGTCAATTATTCCTAAAGGATAATAATTGTGAATTTGGGGAGCGAGTAGCAATCCATACTGAAAGTGCAAACTATTTGCTAATAAGATGCCAAGTAACGCAAAACCCCTCATAAGATCTAGGGAGAGAATTCGGTCGCTTTCATGTAATGGATTTGAATATGTATTCATATTACTTTCCTCCCTTAACTAACAGTTTAATTGTAAAGGTTTTCCACTAAAGGGGCAATATCCGACCTTATTTAGTAAATGAAAGATGATTTCAATTGAAAACTCTTGTAAACTAATGGAAGAGACAAAACCAATAGGAGGCGTTACATATGGAGAATAACAATGTTGTCAATTTATTAAAAAGTCATCGTTCGATTCGAGCATTTACAGATCAAGAAATTCCTGATTGGGAAATCGAAGAAATCATAGAATCAGGAAGATGGGCTCCTACATCTCATCATATTCAAGCATATAGTATTATTACGATTCAAGGGGAAGAAAAGAAAAAGAAGTTAGCAGAACTTGCCGGTAATCAAGCCTATGTTGAATCTTGCCCAATCTTTTTTGTGATTTGTGCTGATTTTAGCAAGTTAAAGCATACGAGTGATAAACACGGCCAAGCTTTTGAAGTAGGCGAACAAGAACAAGTATTAGTTGGAGCAGTAGAAGCAGCTCTCGTTGCACAAAATATGCTAGTAGCTGCAAGGTCGTATGGACTTGGTGGAGTGATGATTGGTGGGATCCGAAACAATATTGAAGCTGTTTCCCAGTTATTGAAGCTGCCTCCGTATTCATTTCCTGTAATGGGCTTATGTATTGGCTATCCAGACCAAAACCCAGCACAGAAGCCCCGGTTGCCAAAAGAAGCAGTTGTACATATAGAGGAATATGATACAACAAAAATAGAAACAGCTGTTGCTGAATATGATGAAGAGATGAAAGATTATTATTATGAAAGAACAAATGGTAAGCGCTCTGATATGTGGTCAGAACTAATGGCTAATTTTCTGGCAACACCAAGGCGTCCTCAAGTTGGAGACTTTCTGAAGAAACAAGGCTTTTTGAAGCGATAAAGTGACTCAAAAGAAATATCCCCCAACAAATAAGCTACAATTATTCTAGGTAGGATGAAGGAGAGGGGAGCCCAAGACTCGGGTTCTTGCCGTTAGATATACAAGACAATTGCTTTCATTCAAGTGTTGTGTATTCTGTGGTTGGAATCATTTAACTTGAGGCACACTCTCTTTTTTTCTTGCCATAATGAGGTGACGATTTTGAAGACATTTCCGAAATCAGATGCATTACAGCGTCTTCCGGAACAATTTTTTGCAAGTCTCGTAAAAAAGGTTAGTAAATTGAAAGAAAAGCACGATGATGTTATTAATCTAGGACAAGGGAATCCGGATCAGCCTACTCCAAAATTCATTGTTGAAAAATTACAAGAGGCTGCTGATCAGCCTAAGTACCATAAGTACCCTCCGTTTCAAGGGTTTTCTTTTTTAAGACAAGCAGTAGCGGACTATTACAAAAGAGAATATAACGTTGATGTTGATCCGAAAACAGAAGTGGCTGTACTCCAAGGAGCAAAAACCGGTCTTGTTGAAATTAGCCAATGCTTGTTAAATCCAGGCGATACAGTGTTAGTACCAGATCCAGGATATCCTGATTATTGGTCAGGAATCGCTTTAGCGGGTGCAAATATGCAAGCAATGCCTCTTAGAAAGGAATTCGATTTTCATCCTAATTTTGCTGAAATTGAAGAACCTGTATGGGAAGCAGCTAAGTTGTTGTTTTTGAATTATCCGAATAATCCAACAGGTGCAGTAGCTACTTCTGAATTGTTTGAGGAAACCGTTCGTTTAGCAAATAAGCATGATGTTTGTGTTGTTCATGATTTCGCCTATGGTGCAATCGGCTTTGAAGGGAAGAAACCACTTAGTTTCTTACAGACACCAGGAGCTAAAGAGGTTGGTGTAGAGATGTTAACATTATCGAAGACTTATAACATGGCTGGATGGAGAGTTGGATTTGTTGTTGGCAACCCTAGTGTAATTGAAGCAATTGAATTAATACAGGATCATTATTATTGTAGTATTTTTGGTGGTATTCAAGAAGCAGCAGCTTTTGCTTTGCAATCGGATCAATCAAGTGTAAGAGAGCTTGTTGACATGTATGAAAATAGAAGAAAAGCTGTAGTTGAAGCGGCTTTAGAAATTGGATGGAATGTATCTGCTCCTAAAGGTTCATTTTTTGCATGGTTCCCAGTGCCAGAAGGATATACGTCTGAAACATTTGCTGATTTGCTAATGGAAAAGGCAAGAGTAGTCGTTGCACCCGGGATTGGATTTGGGAAATACGGGGAGGGTTACGTTCGTATCGGATTATTATGTGAGGAACAATTGTTACGTGAAGCGATGAACCGAATTGGGTCCCTGCAAATCTTTTCAAACTTAGTGAAATAATAATTGTCATAGGACAGCCAAATTCTCTCATATGAACATAGTGAATCTAATTTTGTTCTGATTGGAGGGATGGCTTGTGATATTACGTCTAGACAAATTATTAATTGATTTGCCAAAGCCCGAGCATCCAGATGCAAATGCCGCAGCGGCGGTTCAAGAATTACTTGGTGGAAAGTTCGGTGAAATGTCGACATTAAATAATTATATGTATCAATCATTCAATTTTCGAAGTAAGAAGAAATTGAAACCGTTCTATGATTTAATTGCTAGTATTACAGCTGAAGAGTTTGGTCATGTCGAGTTAGTATCTCATACGATCAATCATATGATCGAAGGAACAACCTTCCCAGGAGATCCCGATATGCAACCGATGCAAAATGCAAAGGATAAACGGAATTCATACCATTTCATCGATACGGCTCAAACGTCACGTCCGATGGATTCAATGGGTGCTCCTTGGAAAGGAGAACACGTATTCAATAGTGGGAATCTAGTTTTAGACTTATTGCATAATTTCTTCTTAGAATGTGGTGCTAGAACACATAAAATGCGGGTGTATGAAATGACAGAAAATCCTGTTGCTCGTGAAATGATTGGATACCTGCTCGTTCGTGGTGGTGTTCATGTAATTGCTTATGCAAAAGCACTTGAGATTGCCACAGGTGTAGATATGACCAAAATGGTACCTATCCCGAATCTTAGTAACAAAGCGTTTGATTATGCGCGAAAGTATGAAGACCAAGGTATTCATCGCAAGCTATATACATTTAGCCCAACGGATTATCAGGATATCGACAAGATTTGGAAGGGAACACACCCTGAGGATGGTCAGCCAGTCGAAGTGATTCGGGGAGCACCTCAAGGGGCACCGATTCCGGACTACCCAGAAATACAAGAAGAGTTTGCACCTGGAATTTCACACGATGATTTCTTAGAAATTGCTAAGAGATTGCAACGTTCAGCTGGTATATAATTAATTTATCCATAGTAAGAGGCTGCTATAAGGGTGGTAAGGACCTTTTTTAGCAGCCTCTGTTTTTAGTAAAAGGTTGCGCTTCCAAAACGATCTATCTTTTTAGTACAATTGGATAGAGAGGAGTGGAACGCTTTGAAGACGATAGACTTAGCAGTAATTCCCGGTGATGGGATAGGGAAAGAGATCATGCCTCATGCATTGCGAGTATTAGATACAGTTGCGTTATTGCATGGAGGGTTGAAATTTACATATCAACAATACCCATGGAGTTGTGAATACTACTTAGAGCATGGTGTGATGATGCCAAAAGATGGATTAGATCAACTTAGTCAAAGTGATGCTGTCTTTTTGGGGGCTGTTGGCAATCCGAAACTTGTGCCAGATCATATCTCACTTTGGGGATTATTAATTGAGATTCGTAGAGGTTTTGAACAGACGTTAAATATTCGTCATGCTAAACAACTAAAAGGTGTTAATCCTACTGTAACGAACCCAAATCAATTTGATCTCATTGTTGTACGGGAAAATAGTGAAGGTGAATATAGTGAAGTAGGCGGTCGTATACATAAAGGGGATAACGAAATTGTGATTCAAAACGCAGTCTTTACTAAGAAAGCGACTGAAAGAGCTATTCGTTATGCCTTCGAACTAGCAAAAAATAGAAAGAACAAAGTGACAAGTGCTACTAAGTCAAACGGTATAGTTTATTCAATGCCATTTTGGGATGAAGTATTTGAGGAAGTAGGACAGAACTATCATACAATTGAGCAAGAATCTGTTCATATAGATGCTCTTGCTGCTGCTCTTGTAACAAAACCTAGTGAGTTTGATGTTATTGTTGCGAGCAATTTATTTGGGGATATACTTACTGATATTAGTGCTGCTGTGATGGGGAGTATTGGAATTGGACCTGCAGTTAACCTAAATGCAGAAGGGACTTATCCTTCAATGTTTGAACCGGTTCATGGTTCTGCACCAGATATCGTCGGAAAAGGGATTGCCAATCCGATTGGTCAATTGTGGACAGCGAAAATGATGTTAGATCATTTTGGTGAAGGAGAATTAGCTACTACTTTACTGAACTATTTGGAAGAGATAACAGCTGATGGAATTAAAACTCCAGATATCGGTGGGAAATCATCAACAGAAGAGGTTGCAGACGCAATCGTTGAAAAGTTAAAGAACACATAGGTGAATGGAGCTCAAAGGAGGGGAAGGCGTGAATCAAACTGAAGTTTGGGCACATAGAGGCTTTTCAAGTCATTTTCCTGAGAATACGATGGCTGCATTTCAAGCAGCTCTTAATAGTGGGGCTAATGGCATTGAATTTGATGTTCAGCTTAGTTTAGATGACGTTCCGGTCATTATTCATGACGATACACTTGATCGAACTACAAATGGATCAGGATTCGTTCAAAGTCACACGCTAGAACAATTGAAAAAATTGGACGCTGGTTCTTGGTTTCATGGACGTTTTAAAGGTGAGGCTATTCCGACTTTAGAAGAGGTTCTAGTATGGGCAAAAGGCTGCTCACTAACACTTAATATCGAATTAAAGGGTTCCATAAAAGATAGAGAGAAAGCTGTATCTATTGTTTTACCTCTTATAAAAGAGTTTGAACTAGAAGATCAGGTGATAATCTCGTCTTTTGATCATAAATCCATTTATTTATGTAGACAACATGCTCCAATGTTAGAAACGGCTATTGTCGTACTTGCAGCTCTTTATAACCCTGAGCATTACATGAGGGGAATAGGCACAATAGGCTACCATTTTTATTATTTGAGTTTACTAGATGAAGAAGTAAAAGAACTGGTTAAAAAGGGGATTCGGCTTAGGCCATATACAGTTAATGAAGAGGCGCAAATGAGACGATTTTTTTATTTAGGCTGTGATGCCATTATAACTGATGATCCGATAAGAGCTTTGCAAATAAGAGCTAATGTTCAGAAGTGCTAACTGTTTTTTATTCTTATAATTATAAGAGAGACTGACTTTTTTGGTCAGTCTCTCTTTGTTTGTTTTATAATCCTGGGTGGGAAGGAATGGTTGTAGGATGGATACTCCAGATGTCTTTTGCGTATTCTTGAATCGTTCGGTCACTAGAGAATGCACCTGAATGTCCAATATTAACAATGCTTTTACGCAACCAATCATTTTGATTTTGATAGGTTATATCCACGCGATTTTGGGTCTCAAGATAACTATCGAAATCTTTTAAAACAAAATACTCGTCATTATTGTAGAGGAGTGAGTAGAAGATATCTTTGAATTCAACATCATCCCCTGAGAAGTGTTGATTGACAAGACGATCCATTACATGTCTTAACCGTCGATCATTGTTGTAATAATCACGAGCACGATAATCTCCGCGAGCTTGATAAGTAAAAACCTCTTCAGATGTTAAACCGAATGTAAAAATGTTATCCTCACCGACATATTCGCCAATCTCTACATTTGCTCCATCTTGAGTACCGATTGTTAACGCGCCATTCATCATTAACTTCATATTACCAGTACCTGACGCTTCTTTACTTGCAGTGGAAATTTGCTCACTTACATCAGCCGCAGGAATAATTTGTTCAGCTAGAGTCACTTGATAATTCTCTAAGAATAGAACCTTTAAATGTTTACTAACCACGGGGTGATGATTAATTTTTTCGGCGACAGCATTAATTAATTTAATTACTTGCTTGGCAAATGTATAACCAGGAGCAGCTTTAGCACCAAATATAAATGTACGTGGAGTCATATCTATATTAGGGTTTTCCAGACAGGTGTTATACAAATGAATGATATGAAATAGGTTAAGAAGCTGTCTTTTATATCCATGCAGTCGTTTAATATGAACATCGACAATTGCTTGATCGTCGATTAAAAGGTTATAATTTTTCTTTATATATTGAGCTAACTTTTGTTTGTTCTCAAGCTTCACTTGAGCAACTTGCTCTTGGAATGCAGGGTCTGTAGCAAATGGAAGTAGGTTCTTCAGTTGTTCAGGGTTACGAATCCAATCCGTCCCAATCGCATCAGAAATGACACTGGCGAGTTTTGGGTTTGCATTTAATAGCCAACGTCTATGGGTAATTCCATTTGTTTTGTTGTTAAAGCGATTAGGAAAGACGGTGTGAAAAGGCTTCATGACACGGTCTTTTAGAATGCTCGTATGTAACTTTGCAACCCCATTAATACTAAAGCTTCCTACCATTGCAAGATGAGCCATATGAATTTGTCCGTAGGCTAAAATAGCCATCTCTGGAATCTTTTCGCGCAGTTCTGGGTAATCAAACCAGAGCATTTTACAGAAGCGTTCGTTGATTTCATGAATAATTTGATATAGCCGTGGGAATAGCGTTTGAATCATATCCTCAGGCCATTTTTCTAATGCTTCACTTAAAGTTGTATGGTTTGTGTATGCAACGGTTTCTTGGGTGATGGACCAAGCTTCATCCCATCCGAGTCTTTCTTCATCAAGTAATAATCGCATTAACTCTGGGACAACGAGGCTAGGGTGTGTGTCGTTAATTTGTATAACAACATGTTTTGATAAGTCATGAAGTGGTTGATTTTGTTTTTTATATCGTTGGAGAATGCTTTGTAGTCCAGCTGAAACTAAAAAATATTGTTGTTTTAAACGAAGTATTTTACCTTCGTAATAGGAGTCATCTGGATAAAGAAATTCTGAAATTTTTTCAATGGAACGCTTGTAGTCAAGATAATGATAATAATCATGCCCTCGGCTAGAGTGAAAGTGAAAGTGATTCGTTGTTGATTCTGCACTCCATAATCTAAGTGTATTAACGGTATTGTTATCATATCCAACAATAGGGACATCGTATGGAATAGCGAGGACTCGCTCGTAATCATGTTGTTGGAAGTGTAGTTCTCCATTTATATTTGTTGTTTCAACAGTTCCACCAAATCGAACCTCGATAGCTTTGTCATTACGCTTGGTTTCCCACATATATTCATCTTCTAGCCAGTAATCTGGCAGTTCAACTTGATAGCCGTTGACGACTTTTTGTTGGAACAACCCATATTTGTAACGAATCCCCATTCCGTGACCCGGAAGCTGGAGGGAGGCTAGTGAGTCAAGGAAGCAAGCTGCAAGACGGCCTAATCCTCCATTTCCAAGTCCGGCGTCATGTTCCTCTTTAAAAACTTCATCAGGGTTAAAACCAAGTGAGGATAGCGCTTCACGGTAAACATCAAGCACTCCCATATTGAGTAAATTGGTTTCGATCATTCTCCCTAAAAGAAACTCCATTGAAAAATAGTAAACTTGTTTGCTTGCCTTTTTTTCATACGTTTTTTGAGTAGTTTGCCAGTTAGGATGTATCGAGTCTTTCATCGTTAGACAAACAGATTGAAACACTTCTTTTGTTGTTGCTTCCTCTAGACTTTTACCGAATGACGAGGTGAGCTTCTCTTTTAGCATCTGACTTAGAGTGTCGGCCGTTATGGACATAGTTTTCCTCCTCATTATTCTGCATCGTTAAATTATTAAACACTTGTTCATATTTTGATGCAGAGTGTTCCCAGTTTAATTTAGTTTTGTAGACATTTTTTAGAAGTCGGTTCCAATGTGTTGGTTGATAGTAAATATGAATAGCATAGCGAATGGTGTTTAAAAAGTCATAAGCATTATAGTTCGTGAAAGAAAAGCCATTTCCTTCTCCATTAAATTCATTATACGGTTTTATCGTATCTTTTAACCCTCCTGTTTCTCGTACAATCGGAATACTTTCGTATCGTAGGGCAATTAATTGTGCTAATCCACAAGGCTCATATCTAGATGGCATTAGTAAGAAGTCAGAGGCTGCATAAAGCCTGTGAGCAAGACCTTCATGAAAGATATTAATGAAACGGCATGAGTTTTGATATTGGTTTGATATGGATTGGAATGCTTCTTCATATTGAGCTTCCCCTGTACCCATAACGACCACCTGTATGTTCTCAGTTCTAAGCAACTCACCTAAAATATGAGTAAGAAGTGATAATCCTTTTTCTTCTACTAGTCTGCTAATTAAAACAAACATAGGGATGTCTTTTGATACAGTAAGATCTAATTCTTGCTGCATAATTCTCTTATTCTCTTTCTTTCCAGCATAATTCCTAAAATAGGGGACTGAGACATTGAGATCAGAAGATGGATTATATAATTCTTCATCAATACCATTTACAATTCCAGAAACACTTGAAATACGTTCTTGTAAAAATTTCTCTAAGCCTTCCCCGTAGTATGGATCGAGAATTTCTTGAGCGTAAGAAGGGCTTACGGTGGTTACCCAATCAGCATGAATAATGGCTGCTTTCATAAAATTGATGGCTCCATCTAGTTCAAGTCCACCTAAGTGAATCGAATCTAAATGTAATAATTCATGGAAAATCGATTTTGGGAAGATACCTTGATATTTTAAATTGTGAATCGTAAACACAGTCTTAACAGTTTCGTTAAGTACCCCTGCCTTTATATAAGAAGGAATGAGTCCAGTTTGCCAGTCGTGGCAATGAATAATGTCGGGTTTAAGATCTAAATAATTCAAAGTTTGGAAGAAAGCATGTGTAAAGAATGCAAAACGTTCTGCATCATCAGGTTCACCGTACAGTTGAGCGCGGTTGAAGTAGTACTCATTGTCAATGAAATAGTAGGTGACACCGTCAGTTTCATAAGATAGCAAACCACAATATTGCTTCCTCCATTTAACCCATACATCAAAAGAGTCTACAAAGGTTAACTTGGAAGATAATTCTGAAGGGAGGGAGCGATGCTTAGGTAAGATAACCGTAAGCTTATGATCCTTTTTGGCCAGAGCTTTTGGAAGAGACGCGATTACATCAGCGAGCCCTCCGGTTTTAAAAAAAGGTGCACATTCTGATGCTGCCATTACAATGTTCATAAACGTAACTCCTTTCAATTTATTGTATTTGCGAGTGTTACAATACCTTTCTTTTAGCAACGATATAAGGATTTTCTGCTGCTCCGATAAACGTTCTATTCGGAGAAATCACTATATCCTTATCTAAGATGACATTTTCTAATAAAGTGCCACTTTTTATTTCACACCGTTGCATGATAATCGAATTTCGTACGATAGCATCTTTATGTACATGAACGCCACGAAATAGGATGCTATTCTCAACATTGCCTTCAATCACACAGCCGTTTGCTAATAATGAACCTTTTGTTATCGCGTTTGTTGTATATTTTGTAGGTGGTTCGTCTTTTGGTTTCGTATAAATAGGTTTTCGATTTAGAAAAAGCTGTGTATAAACATCAACATCTAGTAAGGACATACTATGTTTATAATAGCTTTCAATCGAATTAATTACAGCCAGATACCCTTTGTATTCACAAGATTGTACCTTTAAACGACTCAAATTTTCCATAATTCCATCGAGTAATAGATTTTCCTTCTTTCGAGCAATACAATAATCAACTAATTCTAATAACAGTGATTTTTTTAGAATGAACATATTCATAAAAACATTGTTATTTGCTGCATCCGTTGTCATATTCGTAACGGTACCATCTTCATCTAGTTCAAGTTTTCTTTCGATAGCATGCTCTTCTTCAAGGAAGGGAATCTGTTTGTAAATAGCTGTAACATCTGCACCAGACGTTAAATGTTCTTGAAACACCTTTTTGTAATCAATGTTACAAATATGATGAGTGCCCGTAACAAGGACATATTCACCTAATCCACGGTTAAAGAAATCTCGATTATTATGATAATGTTGTAAATCACCTTTTGATAAATCAGTTGGGTCATTCCAATCAGGTGGGAGGATAAATAAACCACCACGTTTTCTGTCTAAGTCCCATGGTTTCCCTGTACCAAGGTGATCCATAAGGGAGCGATATTTCTGTCTTGTAAAAACAGCTATATCTTGAATGTTTGAGTTAACCATATTTGAAAGAACGAAATCAATGATACGATAACGACTGCCAAAAGGGACAGCTGCACCACAACGAAAGTAAGTAAGTTCCTTAAGCAAATCAAGTTCTCCATCTAAATGAATGACGCCAATTAGTTTTTCCATTCTTTTCTTCCTCTCAAGAAATTTTTATTGTGAGATTGTTACATAGCTTTGAATAGGAGTGTCTTTATCTATGACGATGATCTCATCATCTGATGATTCAATTTCTGTATAATCTGGAATCGTTACATCTTCGGTTATGATTACTTTTTTCAACTTTACAAATTGACCAATTTTAGCTTTAGGCATAATGACACATTGTTCTATCTCGCTAGAACAGCCAATACCGACTTGATGAAATAAAATTGAATTTGTTACATCGCCGTAGATCACACAGCCTTCGTTGATGAGAGAATCAGTTACGTTTGCTTGAGGTGATATATATTGTGGTGATTGGCATTCGTTTACTGAATAAATACGCCAGGAGTACTCGTGTAGGTTAAGAGATGGTCGTTTGGTTAAAAGGTCCATATTAGCTTCCCAGAAGCTTTGAACTGTTCCTACATCTTTCCAATAACCTGAGAATGGATAAGCAAATAATTTACGGTTATCAGCAAGCATCGTAGGAATAATATCTTTTCCAAAGTCATGACTAGAATCAAAAACAGTTGCATCTTCTGTTAAATATGACTTTAAGACTGACCAGTTAAATATATAAATGCCCATTGATGCTAAGTTACTTTTTGGATGAGCTGGTTTCTCTTGAAACTCCGTTATGTCACCATTTTCAGTCGCATTCATTATTCCAAAGCGACTTGCTTCTTCCCAAGGTACTTCAATAACGGAAATAGTAGCTTCAGCGCCTTGTTCTTTGTGGTAGTCTAGCATGAGACTGTAATCCATTTTATAAATATGATCACCGGATAAAATTAGAACGTATTCGGGATCATACTGTTCAATGAAATTCATGTTCTGATAGATAGCATCGGCCGTTCCTAAATACCATGAACCACCACGTTTTTCAACAAAAGGAGGGAGACTTGTTAATCCACCGCTCCTTCTATCCAAATCCCATGGAGTGCCTATTCCAAGATGGTTATTAAGAGCGAGAGGTTCGTATTGAGTAAGGACACCAACTGTTTCGATACCTGAGTTAATGCAATTACTCAAAGGGAAATCAATAATACGATACTTACCTCCGAAGTATACAGCGGGCTTGGCTAACTTTTTTGTGAGATTTCCAAGTCTCTTCCCTTCACCACCTGCAAGTAGCATTGCTACACAATCTTGACTTCTTTTCATTCATACCGCCCCAGTCTTATTATTATTTTAGTTGGAATGGTAATAGCCACTTTTAGGGTTTTCTTAAAAGA
Organism: Halalkalibacter sp. HAAS-P014; assembly: GCF_056619965.1. Taxonomy (NCBI): domain Bacteria; kingdom Bacillati; phylum Bacillota; class Bacilli; order Caryophanales; family Bacillaceae; genus Halalkalibacter; species Halalkalibacter sp. HAAS-P014. Next base: position 69,213 of record NZ_JBWQTV010000014.1, read on the forward strand.
AGGCTGTTTTCGCATACTTTGTTGTTTTTGGCTTGCTTGTATTCACATGTTCGTTCCATTTCGCTCCAGTCACTCGCACCCGCTAGGAGGTGCCGAGCCTCCTCGGCTGCGCCTGTGGGGTCTCGCCCCTACCTCTAAATCCCACAGGAGTCGAGTGACTTCCGCTTCATTTCACTACGAGTAAAAACTTCTAAGAGCAACAAACTTTACGAAAATAGCCTAAAAGAAAGAACTTCCTGCACAAGTGGTATGACCACCACGATAGTTTCATGTCTATGCAACTGTAAGCACTTTCCATTCCTAACAAATAAAAAAAATTTTTAGTGTTTTAAAGGGGAACACTTTTCTCTAAAAGGATAAAAAAATAACCACTACGGTGGGATAGAGAAGAACTAGTCAAAAAGGAGCTACAAGCGTAGGAGAAATCCATGTTTGATTGGCGGTAAATAGCCCCTTGCTAGAACATTGAATTTCATAGTAAAAAATGCAAATAGGTGTTCATCCTTGTGAAAAAAGGGTAAACTGCATGAGTGAATGGTAAAGGAGTTGATCATATGTCTAAGAAAATAGATGTATCTAAATTTGAAAAAAAGATGATTATCCGTAACATTGAAGCTGCGGATTTTGATGCAATAATAGAAATGTCAAAATTATGTTTTCCTAATATGGAACCATGGGAACGTAAGCATCTGCAAAGTCATATCGACATTTTTCCGGAAGGGCAGTTCTGTGTTGAGTATGACGGAGAAATAATTGGTTCATGTTCTAGTTTAATTATTAATTTTGATGAATATGATGACCAACATACATGGGATGAGATAACGGATAATGGTTATATAACAAATCATGATTATGAAGGTTATAATTTATATGGAATTGAAGTTATGGTCCATCCCGAGTATCGCCGAATGAAAATTGGTCGTAGGCTATATGAGGCAAGAAAGGATCTAGCACGTGAATTTAATTTAAAAAGTATTATTATAGGTGGGAGGATTCCTAACTATTATAAACATGCAAAAGAAATGACTCCAAGACAATATGTTGAAGATGTCACGATGCATAATATTTATGACCCGGTCCTAACGTTTCAAGTGATGAATGGCTTTACCCTTAAGCGAATAAACCCTAATTATTTATTGGATGATCGTGCATCTTTACGATATGCAACCTTAATGGAATGGAATAATATTGATTACCGACCAACCGTTCCAAAAAGGCAGTTTAAGACTTCATTTCCTGTACGTATTACAACAATACAATATGCAATGAAAAAGATTTCTTCCTTTGAAGACTTTGCCATTCAATGTGAATACTATACTGATGTGGCAGCAAGTTATCATTCTGATTTTGCCGTATTTCCGGAGATCTTTACATTACAGCTACTCTCGTTTCTACCGGAGAAAAGCCCAAGCCTTGCAATAAGAAGACTAACTGAGTTTACAGAAGATTACATTGAATTGTTTACGAATCTTGCCGTTAAATACAATGTTAATATCATCGGAGGTTCACACTTTGTTGAAGAAGAGGGTAAAATCTTCAACATTGCTTATTTATTTAGACGAGATGGGACGATTGAAAAGCAATATAAACTCCATATTACACCGAATGAAAGAAAATTTTGGGGGATTTCAGGTGGCAACCAGGTAAATGTATTTGATACTGACTGTGGGAAAATTGCCATCCAAATTTGTTATGACATTGAATTTCCAGAGTTAGCTCGAATTGCTGTAGATAAAGGGGCTAATATTATTTTTACACCGTTTTGTACAGATGATCGACAAGGATATTTACGTGTTCGATATTGTTCACAAGCTCGCGCGATCGAAAACCAAATCTATACCGTTTTATCTGGAACGGTAGGAAACTTAACAGATGTAGAAAATATGGATATTCAATATGCGCAGTCTGGTATTTTTAGTCCTTCAGATTTCACTTTTGCAAGGGATGGAATTGTGGGAGAGTGCCAAGCAAATATTGAAACGGTTGTAGTTGGGGACGTTGACTTGGAGATTCTTAGAAGAAATCGACGTGCCGGAAGTGTTAATCAACTACGAGATCGTAGACATGATATATATTCAATAAATTACAAACAGTCTTAATAAACGTTTATATCCTCCCTTGATTGGTTACAGTTGACTAATAAAAGGGGGAAGTCTAATGAAGCTCGAAAGGGAACCGTTACTAGTAAATCGATTTGTGGTCATAGGTATGGTAGCCAGTTTACTGATTACATTCACTGTACTTTCGACTATGTTTAGTGCAGAAAAGCTTGAAACAGACTGGAAATTATCCTTTGCTGGAGCAGATGAATTTTACCGTACAGGAGAAGTGATAGACTTTCCTGTTTTTATTGAAGATGAAGTTGGCAATGCAATTGAAAATGCAGCGGTTACAGCAATATTTGATCGTCCAGGTACAGTTCATCAAATTGAGAAGACGTTTACTCGTTTAGAAAATGGTCTTTATGAAACAGAAGTTATTTTCTCTCTTCCTGGAACATGGGTTGCCATGATAGAAGTAAAAGAGGGTGGACGTATTTATCGTAATCAAATTTTATTTACTGTGAGTGGAGCGATTGTTTCAGCTGAAAACAAAGACCCAACGGACTATTTTCATCTTGGTCAGTCACTGCCTAAAGAAATTGAGCGAGAGTTGAACAATATTCCAGTTATGAATAGGTAAATGGTTCCATATGATAGGGAGGGTGTATATCAACACTTTTCTTATCTTTTTTTCTTTATAAAAAGGAAAAATGTGTTAGCAGGTAGAATTATGATGCTATAATAGAAAACTAAAATAATTGCCTTTACTAGGAGGAGACGTATGGATTGGAAAGATCAATATAGAAGATGGTCCAATTTTTCGGAGTTGGAATCAGAGTGGAAGCAAGCGTTAAATGAGATAAAGGGAAATGAAGTTGAGTTAGAAGATTGTTTTTATAAAGATTTAGAGTTTGGTACTGGTGGAATGCGAGGGGAAATAGGGCCAGGTCCAAATAGAATGAATACATATACTATTAGAAGAGCAGCAGAGGGGCTTGCTCGTTTTATTGAGGAACGAGGTGAGGAAGCAAAAGTTAGAGGAGTAGCAATTGCATTTGATTCTCGCCATAAATCAAAGCAATTTGCTCTAGAATCAGCTTTGACACTTGGGAGCCATGGCATTCGTTCTTATTTATTCGAGGAGCTTCGTCCTACACCTGAACTGTCATTTGCTGTACGCAAGTTGAATGCTGTTGCAGGTATTGTTATTACAGCTAGTCATAATCCTCCTGAATACAATGGGTTCAAGGTTTATGGTGAAGATGGTGGACAACTTCCACCAGGGCCAGCAGATGAACTCGTACAATATGTTAATGAAATTGAAGATGAACTGCAAATTCAAGTAGCGGATGAACGTAAATTAAAAGAGGGTGGTCTCCTTCAAGTTGTTTTGGATGAGATTGATGATGCTTATAATGAAAAATTACAATCAATTCTAGTTCAAAAGGAGATCATCAAGGAGTACGGTGATCAGATAAAAATTGTCTTTACACCTTTACATGGAGCAGCTAATTTACCTGTACGTCGAGTGCTTGAGAGTAGTGGTTTTTCGCAAGTTACAGTCGTACCTGAACAAGAATTACCAGATCCGAATTTTTCAACAGTGAAATCCCCAAATCCAGAAGAACATGCAGCTTTTGAATTAGCTATTAAACATGGTGAAACGCTGAATGCAGATGTTTTATTAGCAACGGATCCGGATGGGGACAGAGTCGGTGTAGCGGTAAAAAATCGAGATGGTGAATATGTTGTATTAACAGGTAACCAAACGGGTGCATTGATGCTAGATTATATTCTTTCTAAGAAGCAGGAACAACAATCGTTACCTAATAATGGTGTAGTCTTAAAAACAATAGTAACATCTGAAATTGGAAGAGCAGTTGCTGACCACTATAAATTAAAAACAGTTGATACACTTACGGGATTTAAATTTATTGGTGAGAAGATTAAAGAGTATGAGCAGACGGGTGCACATAGTTTCTTATTTGGATATGAAGAAAGCTATGGCTATTTAATTGGAGACTTTGTAAGAGATAAAGATGCTGTTCAAGCATGTCTACTAGCAGCCGAGTTAGCAGCGTATTATAAGTCACGTAATATGAATTTATATGAGGGGTTAATTGAAGTTTTTGAAAAGTATGGGTTTTACCAAGAAGGGTTAGAGTCTTTAACGCTAAAAGGAAAAGCTGGTATTGAACAAATTAACCAAATTTTAGCTTCTTTCCGTGAGAACCCACCGTTAACTCTTGAAGGCCAAAAAGTAGTAACCATCGAAGATTACCAATCAAGTAAATCTAAAGATATGGTAGCTAATATAGAAAGCACCATTAAATTGCCAACATCCAATGTGTTAAAATATATTTTAGAGGATGGCTCTTGGTTCTGTATTCGACCATCTGGAACAGAACCAAAGATTAAATTTTATTTTGGGGTAAATAAAGAAACACTAGAAGATAGTAAGAAAACCCTTGAACAATTGCAACAAGCTGTCATGGAACGAGTTCACAGCTTAATATAACTTAGAGAAAGCTACCGATTTTTAGGTAGCTTTTTTTTAGTTTTACTATTAAGCAGAGAGAGTTATGTTCATGTTTTAGATGTTGTCATCATAAATTGTAAGAAAGCAAGTTCAAGGAGGGGTTTGTATGACATCGGAAAATTGGAAACAGCTTGAACATTCTATTGCTGAAATAACAGAAATTGCCGAGGGATTTGGGCTAGATTTCTATGAGATGCGTTACGAAATTTGTCCAGCAGAAATTATTTATACATTTGGAGCTTACGGAATGCCAACGAGATATAGTCATTGGTCATTTGGAAAGCAATTTCACAAAATGAAACTTCAATATGATCTAGGATTAAGCAAGATTTATGAGCTTGTTATTAATTCAGACCCATGTTATGCCTTTTTACTTGATAGTAACTCGCTCATCCAAAACAAGCTAATTGTTGCTCATGTACTTGCGCATTGTGATTTCTTTAAAAATAATGTCAGATTCTCAAATACTAGACGTGATATGGTTGAAAGTATGAGTGCGACAGCTGAACGTATTGCTCATTATGAACATGTATATGGAAAGGAAGAGGTGGAGAACTTCCTAGATGCTGTATTGGCAATTCAAGAACATATTGATCCAAGTATTCTCCGTCCAAAGTTGAATTGGAGTATGGAGGATGAAGAAATCGAATCTGTTAAGAAGCCATCAGAGTATGCGGATTTATGGGCTCTAGATGAAAAGAAAGTTCCAGAAAAACCGAAAAAAAGGAAGAAGCATTTTCCACCTAATCCGGAGAAAGACATCCTATTATTTATCGAGGAATATAGTAGAGAACTTGAACCATGGCAACGAGATATATTAACAATGATGCGTGAAGAGATGCTCTATTTTTGGCCACAACTTGAAACGAAAATTATGAACGAAGGTTGGGCGTCGTATTGGCATCAACGAATTCTTCGTGAAATGGACTTAACAAGTAAAGAGACAGTTGAGTTTGCAAAGTTAAATGCTGGTGTCGTTCAGCCATCGAAAACGTCTATAAACCCTTATTATTTAGGTTTGAAAATTTTTGAAGATATTGAAGAACGCTATAACAATCCGAGTAAAGATATGCAAGAACGCCAAGGTGTAAAGCCTGGAAGTGGGCGTGAGAAAATGTTTGAAGTACGAGAAATCGAATCGGATATTTCATTTATAAGAAACTATTTAACAAAAGACCTCGTTACACGTGAAGATATGTATTTATTTCAAAAACAAGGGGCAGATTATAAAGTCATTGATAAACAATGGGAGCAAGTAAGAGATCAATTAGCTCAATCGAGGGTAAATGGAGGTTTTCCATATCTAGTTATTACAGATGGAGACTATGTAAAAAACGGTGAGCTTTACATCAAGCATAATTATGAAGGCACAGAGTTAGATGTTGGATATTTAGAAAAGGTATTGCCTTACCTCTACCAACTATGGGGACGCCCTGTTCATATTGAAACACTGATAAATGAGAAAGAAATAGCTTTTGTCTATGACGGAAAAAAAGTTCACCGAAAATATTTATAGCCCCTTTAAATAAGAGAGGCCACAGAAAAAGGTATGATGTTCACCTTCTTCTGTGGCTTCATTTTTCTTCGTTTAGTAGTATAAGCTACTACACTAAATGAAAGGGAAGAATATTACAAAATTATAATGGTTATCTTAACATTTAGCTGTCACATTATTTTAATATTTTTTTGAAACAGATTTATTGACTTTTTAGTAATTAGGAGTAATATAAATATAATATTCTAAATTTTAGTACAATAGAGGTGCCAAATATGAAGTATGCCTTTGCAGATCGAGTACGTTTTTTGCAATCTTCTGCCGTGAGAGATATTTTAAAAATTGTAGGGAAAGGTGATGTCATTTCATTTGCTGGTGGTTTGCCAGACGATGATTTATTCCCTATAGAAGGACTAGAAAATGCATTTTCTCGTGTATTTCAAACAGGAAAAAAATCACTGCAATATACAGAAACAGAAGGCTATCGTCCTTTAAGAGAAGTCATTCTAAAACGTATGGAGAAAAAAGAAATTACAGGTTTTACGTCGGATGAAGTTCTAATTACAACCGGTTCACAGCAAGCCATTGATTTATTCGCGCGAATAATGTTAAGTCCCGGTGATGTCGTATTAACCGAAGACCCTACTTATCTAGCAGCGCTTCAAGTTTTTAAATCATATGAAGCTAAAGTGGTAACAGTTGATTCAGATGATGAAGGGATGTTGCCGGAGGATTTAGAAGCAAAAATAAAGCAGTATAATCCGAAGTGCGTCTATGTTGTTCCAACATTTTCTAACCCGGCAGGAAGAGTTTGGTCGCTTGACAGACGTCAAAAACTAATTGACCTTGTTCATAAGCATAGGGTGGTTGTATTTGAAGATGACCCTTATGGTGAGCTTCAATTTACTGATAATGAAGTTTATAAGCCGTTAGCCTCACTTGATGATGGCACTCATGTAATGTATACAAGTACATTTTCAAAAACAGCAGTCCCTGCTTTACGTACAGGATGGATTGTTGGTCCTTACCAAATTATTCGGATGATGTCACAAGCAAAGCAAGCCAATGATTTACATTCCAATTCTTTATCGCAGCAAGCTTTATATGAATTGTGTACACATTACGACCTAGATGGACATATTGAACATTTGATTGAAGTTTACAAGAGTCGTATGGAAATAATGGTGAAAATCCTTGAACAAGCTAATATTCCTAATGTACAGTTCGTTAAGCCAAAAGGTGGGATGTTCCTTTGGATTCAAGTTGATGACTCATTGGACATGACCAGTTTATTAGAACGAGCGGTTCAAAAAGGGGTCGCTTATGTTCCTGGTGAGCCATTCTATGCGGGAAAAGCGAAGAAAAATACTATGAGATTAAATTTCACTCACGCCACTCCAGAGAAAATAGAGCAAGGGATGAACTTGCTCATTGAATTATTGCAAGAAGAAATGGAGAAGAAAGCAATTCATAGTTAACAGGGATCGAAGACTATAAGCTGTCTCTTTGACTACTTACCAATCAAAAAAAATCGGACTCTCTAAAGAGTCCGATTTTTTTTGATTAAAACTCAGTAACTGAGCTAATAAAGACAAGTAGAATCGCAACTGGTACGATGTAGCGAAGCAAGAAAAGCCAAAGCAGACCTAGCTTCGTATTTCCAAAATCAGAATCACGTAAGGCATCTGCCTTTTTAAAGCCCCAACCCATAAATAAAGCAATTATTAGACCACCTAGTGGCAAGAAGACGTTAGAAGCAATAAAGTCCATTGAGTCTAAGATATCTCGTCCACCGATAATACTAATGTGAGAAAGAGGTCCTTGACTTAATGATGAGAATAACCCTAGGCCGAAGATAAGAGATCCGATAATGAGTGCAGCTTTCTTACGTGACCATTCAAATTTTCTCATGAAATAGGCGACCGCAACCTCTAATAACGATACAGATGATGTTAAGGCAGCGGCTGTTAGTAAGAAGAAAAATAGTAAACCGAAAATGCCTCCTAATGTAAAGCTGTTAAATACATCCGGCATTACTACGAAAACAAGCCCTGGACCTGCTCCAGGTTCAATGCCAAAGGCAAAAACTGCTGGGAAAATCATAATTCCCGCTACGATCGCAAACAGCGTGTCCAGCCCAGCTACACTTGCTGCTGCACCAGGAAGCTTCTCTTTGCTTGATAAATAGCTTCCGTAGGTAATTAATGCTCCCATCCCTAAGCTTAATGAGAAGAAAGCTTGTCCTAAGGCAGCTAAATAAATGTTAGGGTCAGCTAATGCAGACCAATCAGGTGAGAATAAAAACGCTAATCCTTCTTTAGCACCACCTAACGTTAAACCGTAAAGAGAAAGGGCGATTAATAAAATAGCTAATAATGGCATTAATATTTTGTTTGAACGTTCAATTCCCTTCTTAACCCCTACATAAACAATGCTAACAACCAATGTCATAAATAAAAATTGCCATAAGATAGGTAGTCCAGGACTTGAAATAAATTCACCGAAGAAAGCGCCGTACCCATCAGCTGGAGCACTCCAGAGGCTCCCTGTTAAATAATTGAAGAAATAATATGAAATCCATCCTGAAATAACTCCGTAGAATGAAAGGATAATAAATGCAGCTGCCACACCCATAATACCAGCTATTTTCCAAGGTTCGCCTGGGGCTAATCGATCGCCGCCAGGCGAGAGCTTCTCAAAAGAACCAACTGCATCGCTTTGTGCTTTACGTCCAATTGTAAACTCAGCCATTACAATTGGAAGACCAATTAAAATAATCATAAAAATGTAGATCAAAAGGAAGGCAGCCCCTCCATTTTCTCCTGCAACATATGAAAACCTCCATATATTACCTAACCCAACAGCAGAGCCCATTGCAGCTAGTATAAATCCTAGCCTTGAAGCCCACTGCTCACGTCCAGGTTCATGCTTTAGTGACACAACGTGTTCCTCCTTTAAATTGCTAAAATGTTTTGTGGGTATACTATATCACACTAATGAAAAAATGAATAGTAAATTTTCTGACAATGGAAAGTTTTACTGGAAAATCTAATTAATTTAGAAAGTATGGAGTGGGAGTTGGACTCTAGGAAGGTCTAAGTGCAATATTACATTTTAACTATGCCAAACACTGTTTCTATCAATTTACAGCTTGATAATGAAAATATTGTTCGTAGATGGTATTACATAATCTATTTAATACGGCAAAAGAAATAAGAGATCCTTTATAATCCAAGGATCTCTTATAAGTATTACTATAAACTAAGCATATTTGCTATTTAACTATTTAAGGATTATATGGATAATGAGAGCCGTGAAGGACAATTTTCAGGTCGCCATCATCATTTCTAGTATGAGCGAAATTGTATTCTACTTCGACAGGTTCTCCCCCATCAGCTGGTGTAAAATAGTAAACGCCCATACTTACAGCCTTATTCCCTTCAATTATAATCCCTTCATTTTCCCATCGTACATCTGTCCATGGTGCAATAGCAAAACCACTATCCTCGGAATACGCTTCATTTCCTCCTATGAAATAAGACAAAGCACCTTCAAAGGTATCACGGAAACGTTCCTCCCTAGCTAAAGTTGGTTTGAAAAGAACATTGCCGATGTCATAACCATAGAAGAAGTCGATATGCTCAGAAGCAGCGGCTTCATAGTCGCCACCCTCGCGGTATACTTCTCCGATATGAACTATTCCTTCTCCCCAGCTTTGCTGAAATTCCAGAACTTCCTCCTCTGTAATGTCAACTACTTCTTCTACTTCCTCAACACTTTCCTCTATTGCTGTTTCTTCTACAGGATCAGCTTCAGTTGCAGTATTCCCTGAGCATGCAGTTAGTAATGCGACTGACAAAAATCCTGCAATACCCATCATTTTAAATCTTTTCATTATTTCGCCACCTTTTTATTTATTGTTGTTAACTAACTATTAACTTAGTTAATAGTTAGTTAACAACAATGAAAAAATCTGGGATGCGCTTGCTCTCCCACCTTACTCACTCAAATCTTTCTAGTGATAGAATTTTTTCTCTTCCTTAAATAATATCAAAACGTTTTGTCGTAATCTTTAGTTAAACTTGAATATTTTGTTAATACAGATATTACCATTTGGCGTTAAGTTTCTTTAGCGATTTAAGCTTGTTGCTGGTTAATTTTAAAGAAAATAGAGAGCGAAAAAATTTGCTATACTATTATGAAATAAGAATTTTGTCTAGAAGGGAATAGGAGTGAAGAAGTGTTAACATTAATTCAGCAAGGAGATGTTTATTCTCCCTCGTATATTGGTAAGAAAGACATTTTGATAGCAGGCGAGAAAATTATTGCCATAGAAGAGCAAATTAACATATCTGACCTCAATGTGGATGTTAACGTTATTAATGGTGACGGGAAGTTGGTTGTTCCGGGATTCATTGATAGTCATGTTCATATTATTGGAGGTGGGGGAGAAGGAAGCTACAAAACCCGAACTCCTGAACTGATGCTAAGTCAGGCAACTTCTGCCGGTGTGACAACAATTGTGGGTGTTATTGGTACAGACGGGACGAGCAGAACTATGCCAGATTTAATCGCAAAAGCAAAAGGACTTACAGAAGAGGGGATTACTTGCTACGTCCATTTAGGCTCTTATCAAATTCCGATAAAAACGTTAACGGGGTCCATCCAAAGCGACTTACTGTTGATTGATCAGATCATTGGGATAGGAGAGGTGGCTATTAGTGACCATCGTTCTTCGCAACTTACTGTTGATGAATTAAAAAGAATCGCAGCAGAAGCAAGGGTCGGAGGGTTGTTATCTGGAAAAGCAGGAATTATCAATGTTCACGTGGGTGATGGTAGTGATAAATTGAGATTGTTGAAAGAAATCGTATCCCAGACAGATATCCCTGTTACCCAATTTATCCCAACGCATATAAACCGAAATACTGAACTGTTCCAGGAAGGAATACAATATGCCAAAAACGGTGGCTATGTTGACCTTACTACAAGTACGATTCCATTGTTTTTAGAAGAAGGTGAAACTAAATGCAGCAAGGCCTTGAGGATATTAATGGAGGAAGGAGTGCAACTAGACTTAATTACGTTTACCTCTGACGCTCAAGGGAGTTTGCCTACATTTGATGAGCAAGGAAAATTGGTCGGGTTACAAATTGGCGATATGAAGTCTCTTTTTCATGAAGTTCGTGATGCTGTTTTACAAGAGGGTGTCATGTTAGAACAGGCATTACACGTGATTACAAAAAACGTAGCAAAGGCTCTTAAATTACATAATAAAGGTGAACTGGTTGTAGGAAAAGATGCTGATATTGTTTTATTATCAAATGACTTAACGATTGATACGGTTGTTGCTCGTGGCAAACTGATGGTTGAAAATAGCATTGTGAAAGTGAAAGGAACATTTGAGTAGAAAAAGTGAAACAGTGATTAGAAAAAGCGGAGGGAAGTCTATTTAAATAGGACTTTCCTTTTTTTGATGGACTGAATGGCAACGCTTACATTATAGGCATGTAAGACAATACATCAACGTATAGTTGTATTAAGGGTTATTTCGTTGAGCGATCGCTCACTATTTACGGGGAGGGGAAAGATATGAATTTCGAGTTAACAAAGGAACAAAAGATTATCCAGGATACAGTTCGTGATTTTGCTCGAAAAGAGATTGCCCCCAATGCCGAAAAGTGGGATCAGAACTCTACTTTTCCTAAAGATGCTTTTAAAAAGATGGGGGAACTCGGTTTTCTAGGGCTACCATTTCCAGAGAAGTACGGAGGAGCAGGAGCTGATACGCTTACGTATGCATTAGCAGTGGAAGAAATTGGGCGTGCTTGTGGTGGAACTGGTCTTAGTTATGCTGCTGCAGTTTCGCTTGGAGCAAGTCCTATTTATTATTTTGGGACGGAAGAACAAAAAGAAATCTATTTAAAACCACTAGCAAGAGGTGAGGCGCTTGGTTCCTTTGGGCTTACTGAACCCAATGCAGGATCAGATGCTGGTGGTACGCAAACGACAGCTATCCGTGATGGCGATGAATATGTAATCAATGGTGAGAAATGTTGGATTACGAATGCAAGCTATGCAAAATGTGTCATTGTTACTGCTGTTACAGGCAAAGATTCGAAAGGGAAAAAAGTAATCTCGGCTTTCATTGTTCCAACAGGGACTCCGGGCTTTCATATTCGTAGTAATTACGAAAAAATGGGCGTTCGTGCATCAAATACGTGTGAATTGGTTCTTGAGAATGTCAGAGTACCGAAAGAAAATCTATTAGGTGATCCTTCTAAAGGTTTCAAACAATTCCTCTACACACTTGATGGAGGCAGAATATCAATTGGAGCATTAGCGTTAGGAATTGCACAAGCTGCTTTTGATAAGGCCTTAGCATATTCAAAAGAAAGAAAGCAATTCGGGAAGTCCATTTCTCATTTCCAAGCGATACAGTTTAAGTTAGCCGATATGGCGATGGAAATTGAATTAGCGAGAAATATGGTATTAAAGGCTGCATGGTTAAAAGACAATTTAAAACCATTCTCGAAAGAGGCAGCGTTCGCAAAACTATTTGCATCTGAAACGGCTACAAGGGTTTGCAATCAAGCTCTTCAAATTCATGGTGGATACGGATACATGCGCGAATATGGAGTTGAACGTATGCTACGAGATGCAAAGTTGATGGAAATAGGTGAAGGAACTTCTGAAATTCAGCGTCTTGTCATTGCGAGACATTTGGGTTGTTCGAGATAGGGGGGAGATCATGTTTAGTCGACTCTTAATTGCCAATCGAGGTGAAATCGCTGTACGGATTATTCGAACATGTAAAAGGCTTGGAATAAAAACGGTTGCTGTTTATTCAGAAGCGGATCAAAATTCTCTACACGTGAAATTGGCAGACGAAGCGTACTTCATTGGTCCATCAAGAGTTCAAGAAAGTTATTTAAACATGGATAAGATCATAGAGGTAGCCCAACAAAGTCAAGCTGAGGCGATACACCCTGGTTATGGATTGTTATCAGAAAACGCTGACTTTGCTAGAAAGTGTGAAAGAGCGAAGATTACTTTTATTGGTCCTACTCCTCAAGTAATTGAACTAATGGGGGAAAAGGTAAAGGCTCGTAATGAAATGCAGAGAATTGGATTCCCTGTTATTCCAGGGACAAATCACTCAACTGAGAATGAAGATCTATTAGTAGAAGCAGTCAAACAAATAGGCTATCCGGCTATGTTAAAAGCCTCTCTCGGGGGAGGGGGGATTGGTATGCAAGTAGTAAGAAACGAGGAACAGTTACGAAATGCTTTTGCATCAAATCACAAGAGAGCAAAGCTATTTTTTGGAAATGGCGAAATGTTTGCTGAAAAATGGGTAGAGCGAGCAAGGCACATAGAAGTTCAACTACTAGCCGACCATCATGGAAATGTTGTTCACCTTTGGGAGCGCGATTGTTCTGTACAACGCAGAAATCAGAAAGTGATAGAGGAGTCTCCTTCAACTTTTCTCGATGAAGAGTTGCGAACAAAAATCGGCATGCTTGCTGTTAAGGCGGCCAAAAACCTTGGATATACGAATGCAGGGACGATTGAGTGTTTGGTAGATGATCAGAAAAATATCTACTTTCTTGAGATGAACACGCGTTTACAAGTAGAACATGCCGTGACAGAAGAACTGACAGGTCTTGACTTAGTAGAATGGCAACTGCGTATAGCGAACGGTGAAAAATTACACTTTAAACAACAAGAGATTTCTCGAGATGGTCACGTTATTGAAGTGAGAATTTATGCAGAAGACCCAATAACCTTTTATCCTTCCCCAGGTCAAGTTTCATTATTTGACTTCCCACAAACTACAGGGATAAGGCACGAATGTGCTATTGAAAAGGGAAGTGTTATTACGCCATTTTATGACCCGATGATTGCAAAATTGATAGGTAAGGGTGAAACAAGAAAAGAAGCGATTGAAACACTGATCGATGCTTTAGATGCATATCAGATAAAAGGAATAAAGACCAATATTCCAGTGCTACAAAAGATTTTATCTCATCCAGCCTTTCAAGCTGGAGATGTAACAACAAATTTCATAATGGACTATATAAAAAAGGGGGAGAAGAAATGAGTGAAATTACGACATCAATGGCCGGAAATGTATGGAAGATACTTGTTTCCATTGGGGATATCGTAACAGAGGGACAGGAGGTAGCGATTTTAGAATCAATGAAGATGGAAATTCCGATTGAGTCTGCCGTAAGTGGAACGATTTACTCGATTGAGGTACAAGAGGGGGATTTTGTCGATGAAGGTGAGGTAATTATAGAGGTTCGTGAATAACTAAATACTCACTTAATGTAAGGAAGTGAAAAATTGTCCAGAAAAATTGAGGTGAAAATACGCGAAGTTGGCCCTAGAGACGGCTTGCAAAATGAAAAAGACTTTGTTCATACAGACGCCAAGGTAGAGTGGATTAATCAATTGGTCGAAACGGGCCTTCCCTATATTGAGCTAACATCATTTGTACACCCTAAATGGATTCCGAATTTAGCTGATGCCTATGATGTTGCTAGAGGTGCAAAAAGAAAAGCGAATGTGACGTTTGGGGCTCTTGTTCCAAACGAAAAAGGGTTAGAACGAGCACTAGAAGCTGGAATTGATGAAGTAGCTATTTTTTTATCGGCAAGTGAAACACATAATCAAAAAAATGTGAACAAAACAATTCAGCAGACATTCCAAACTTATCAGCAAGTTATTTCAGATGCAAAGGATGCAAGGAAGAGGGTTCGTGGTTATATTTCAACTGTTTTTGGTTGCCCTTATGAAGGGAAGGTTAGCCTGGAACAAGTGCAATCTATATCTTATCGATTAATGGAATTAGGCGTAGATGAACTCTCGTTAGGAGATACAATCGGTGTTGCCACGCCGAATCAAGTAGAAGAGGTATTGAAGGAGGTCTCTAAACAGATCCCCCTCAATCAAATTGCATTGCATCCACATGATACAAGTGGAACGGCTTTAGTTAATATTTTTGCTGCTTACCGCTTAGGGGTCCGCGCATTTGATGGAGCTGTTGGAGGGCTTGGTGGTTGCCCTTATGCCCCAGGGGCATCTGGAAACGTTGCTACAGAAGATATTATTTACATGTTTGATGGAATGGGAGTACACACAGGCGTTGATTTGGATAAGATTACAACTTGTGCGACTTGGATTCAAGATTATTTAAAGAGGCCATTACCTAGTCATCGTCTACAACTAGCTAGTGCCAAAAAAAGATAAGGAGGCTGTCAAATGAATTCGCTTTTAATTGAACAAAAAGAAACAGGCGTTATTTTGGCAACTCTTAATCAACCAAACAAAGCCAATGCACTTTCTCTTCAATTGTTGCGTGAACTTAATGATTTCTTAACAACGGTAGAGAATTCAGAAGAAGCACGGGTGATTATTTTTACAAGTAAGAATACAAATACTTTTTGTGCGGGTGCAGACTTAAAGGAACGCAAAAAAATGAATGAGCAAGAGGTAAGGTTTGCTGTCCAAAAAATTCGCATGACCATAAATAGAATTGCAGCCCTGAAGCAACCGACAATTGCAGCCATGAATGGAAGTGCATTTGGTGGAGGATTAGAATTGGCTTTAGCTTGTGACTTACGTATTGGTAGTGTGACGGGAGCGTATGGATTCACTGAGACATCTCTTGCGATCATTCCTGGGGCAGGTGGGACTCAACGTTTACAACGATTAATTGGTAAAGGGAAGGCAAAAGAATTAATCTATACAGCTTCGAGAATTTCAGGTGCTGAAGCAAAAGAAATCGGGTTAGTAGAGCATTCCGAAAAACAAGAGAATGTACTGAAGAAGGCTTGTGAATTAGCTGACTTAATAGCTAACAATGGCCCACTCGCTGTTCGACAGGCAAAGAAGGTAGTGGAGCTAGGAGCAGAAGTTGATTTGAAAACGGCACTGACGATTGAGGGGAATGCGTATGAAAAGTTAATTTCTACGGGAGATCGATTAGAAGGATTGCTTGCTTTTCATGAAAAGAGAAAACCTTATTATAAAGGGGAATAGGAGGGGAAATATGTCTTCTAGAAAGAGGCTTGAAGAGGAGATTAACTCGATTCAGCAAGGTGGCCATTCGAAATACCATAAAATGAACCAATCAAAAGGAAAGTTATTTGTTAGAGATCGGCTCAAACTGTTGTTTGATGAAGGGACCATATTAGAAGACGGGTTATTTGCAAATAGAGAAGAAGACGGCTTACCTGCAGATGGGGTAGTGACAGGTGTCGGGACTATCAATGGTCAAACAGTATGTGTGCTTGCTAATGATTCAACGGTTAAAGCAGGTTCATGGGGAGCGAAGACTGTTGAGAAAATGATTCGTATCCAAGAAACAGCTGAAAAACTCCAAGTACCTATGCTTTATTTAGTTGACTCAGCTGGTGCTCGAATAACAGATCAAGTTGAAATGTTTCCCGGGCGAAGAGGTGCAGGTCGAATATTCTATAATCAAGTTAAATTATCTGGAAGAGTGCCACAATTATGTATTTTGTTTGGGCCTTCTGCAGCAGGTGGAGCTTACATTCCGGCTTTTTGTGACGCTGTCATTATGGTTGAAGGGAATGCTTCGATGTACCTTGGCTCGCCTCGAATGGCTGAAATGGTCATCGGAGAAAAAGTAACACTTGAAGAAATGGGTGGAGCGAAAATGCATTGTTCGGTTTCGGGTTGTGGAGATATACTTGCAAATACTGAACAAGAAGCAATTGCACTTGCAAGAGATTATTTGCGATACTTTCCAGCTAATTTTCAAAAAGCACCCACTTTAGAACAAGCAAAAGAAGTAAAACCCTCTGAAAAAACCATTAATGATTTAATACCATCTAATCAAAATGCACCATTTAATATGTATGATTTAATCGATCGGCTAATAGATGAGGATAGTTTTTTTGAATTGAAAAAGTTATTTGCGCCGGAGTTAATAACTGGGCTTGCAAGGATGGATGGAAGATCAATTGGAATCATTGCGAATCAACCAAAAGCAAAGGGTGGCGTTTTATTTCATGATTCAGCTGATAAAGCTGCTAAATTCATTACGCTTTGCGACGCTTTCCATATCCCATTATTATTTTTAGCTGATATTCCTGGATTTATGATTGGAACAAAGGTTGAAAGAGCGGGAATCATTCGTCATGGAGCAAAAATGATTGCTGCGATGTCAGAAGCAACTGTACCAAAGGTGTCTGTTATTATTAGAAAGGCATATGGAGCTGGATTGTACGCAATGGCTGGACCGGCGTTCGAACCAGATTGCTGTTTAGCGCTGCCACAAGCTCAAATTGCTGTAATGGGCCCTGAAGCTGCTGTAAATGCAGTGTATGCGAATAAAATAGCAGAACTTCCAGAGGACGAACGTGATCATTTTATCAAAGAAAAGCGAGAACAATATAAATCTGATATCGATGTGTATCGACTAGCTTCTGAACTTGTTATAGATGGAGTCGTTAATGGTGATGATCTTCGCCAGGAATTAACAAATCGTTTTGAAGCATATTCATCGAAGAAAATCCATTTCAGCGATAGGAAACATCCTGTGTACCCCGTTTAATTAAAAAGTTTAGACGTCCGTTATCTAAATAAGATTATGTAGAACATAAAAGGTGTGTAGCTATTTTAATTGGCTATTGCCTTTTTTTCTTTATAATAAACAGTTTTGATTACGGGGTTTCCAAAAATTATCAACAAATATTGTACATAACAAGAACAAAAAAACCCACACTATAAGTACACAAGGAGGTGAGACACATGGCAAGTAACAACAATAGCAATTCAAATCAATTGCTTGTACCTGGTGTACAACAAGCACTTGACCAAATGAAGTATGAGATTGCTTCAGAATTCGGTGTTAACCTTGGAGCTGACTCTACATCTCGTGCAAACGGATCTGTAGGGGGAGAAATTACAAAACGCCTAGTTCAAATGGCTGAACAACAAATGGGTGGAACACAACAACAATAATATATATGGATTAAAGGGGTGAGTTAACTCACCCCTTATTTTTTAAGGAGAAATCGTTATGGGAATGTGTCCAATTTGTAATGGAATGGATTCATTGAAAATTACTTGTGATACTTGTTCAAAAGAGCAAAACGATTATGGCAGAATTATGGATTATTATGAAAAGTATGATGCTTATTTGCCAATAGATTTAACGAAATTAAGTAATGGCGTTAAGGATGATTTTCAAGAGGAAAAATGTCCACATTATTTAAAATGCGATCATTGTGGAACTTCCTCTGTGTACTTGGTACAGGAGCAATAATAAAATCCCCCCTCGAATCATACGAGTAAGGGGGGATTTTATTGTCTGTTTTAATATTATTTTGCTGGTGGGTCTTCTTGTTCAAGGTCCCCTCGTGATTCTTCAATAATTCCAGATTGACGGCCATGGGTAGTGCCGCCACCAAGACCTTCATTAATCATCCGATCAACATCGACGTATTTTTTGTCGCGACCTTCAAATTTTGATTCTTTATGATTTTTCATCTTACCACCCCTTTATTATTAGGGTGGCAAAGAGCATTACTTTTATTCGCTTAGTGCTGCTCGTAAATGTGATAGAGCATTAAATCATGTATTTGAGGTTCTAATTTTAACTTGGTCTCATCTGCTAATGTTGAGCTTTGCCAATCAATCTGGCCGTCTTTATGATAAATACCAGTTACATATTGACCTTCATAAAAAAATGAAAAAGACCACTCTCGACGTAAGAGATTATTGCGAAGTTCCTTCCATTGAAAATGAGATAACATGTTATCCTCCTTGTGGTAAGCGCTTTCTATTACTATACCACATACGTAAATAGAAGTTATGCTTCTTTTTCAGTTATATCATCCGTATGCCAATGTCCCCCACCAAACCAAAGGTATAATTGGTTATCCTCCTTTTTAAGATAGGCAAAACAGACAAGCCCTGCTTGAAGTGCAAATTTGATTCGTTGTTTGTCATCATAACGAATTTTTGTATAACAAACACCAAGTTCATCTAGAATTGAATTATATAAGTTCCTTTGAATTTGTGTTTGTTTGTACTTTGGTGCAATAATAAAAGCTGAGTTTGTTGTCCCATAATCAGAAACAGCACCGACAGCAATAATTTTCCCCTCCCATAGAGCTATTTGAATACATGTGCCTGGTTGGTGGAAATGATGCTTTTTTAGTTTAAATAACCAAGAGTAACAAGAAGTCGTACCAGTTTTATCATGACGCTTAACAAAATTTAATGTTGGTCTGCGATACTGTTCCCATTGATGACTTTTTAATGATATGATTTTCATTTGTAAGGACCTCCTTTGAATGTGGGGGAACCTCAATCTTTTAAAAAGGTATTATGAACTAGCACGGTATAACGACGTATCGTATACTATGTGATAGATGCCTATTTGGTGAATGAAAAAGGGGTGTTAACAATTTGCAAACATTGTTTCTAATTAGTTTTATGGTCGTCGTCGGCGCAGTAATAGGTGGCTTGACGAATTCACTTGCTATAAAAATGTTATTTAGGCCATATAAAGAGATGAGAATTGGTTCTTGGCGTGTTCCTTTTACACCAGGATTAATTCCAAAACGACATGATGAGTTAGCTAAACAACTCGGTAAGTTGGTAGTTGATTATTTATTAACAGCAGAAGGCCTTGGAAAAAAGTTAAAAAGTACAACTTTTTCGAAAGGACTGACTGAATGGCTTCAGATAGAAGCAAGAAAATTAATAAAAAGCGAGCAAAGTGTGTCTAGCTTAGTAGAGCAGCACTTTGATGTCGACGATCCAAAACAAATGTTGCGAACGAAAGTACAAGCAGTTGTTAAGAATGGATATTCTAATTTTTTTGAATCCAATCGTGATAAAACTCTTGATCAACTGTTTCCTAGTTCAATACAAGATAATATAGAATCAAACCTTCCTGCTCTGGCAGATTATATTTTAGACCGTGGACAAGCATTTTTGGAAAGTCCAAAAGGAAAAGAAAAGGTAAGTGAGATGATTGATCGTTTTCTTGTGCAAAAAGGAACGCTTGGAAACATGATTTCTATGTTTTTAGGTAATGATCGATTAGTTGACAAAGTACAACCTGAATTAATTAAATTTATGAATGACGATGGAACGAATAAACTTTTAAATCAATTGTTACAGCAAGAATGGATGAAACTTAAACAGAAAAAGGTAGAAGAAGTAGAAAGCTACATAAATGACGAAGAAGTTGTAGTTTTTATAACCAATACTCTAGAAAGGCAATTACCACTATTTAAAATGCTTGAACAACCGATATCTAAGTGGAGTGGGCCTTATGAAGAGTTCATAGAAACGGAACTTATTCCAAAAGCTGTAGCGACGATCTTAGATTTGATAAGTTGCCATTTAGAAACGTTACTTGAACGTCTTCATCTTGATGAGATTGTTCGCGAGCAAGTTCAAACATTCTCAGTAGAACGTTTGGAAGAACTCGTATTGTCAATTTCCAAGAGGGAATTTAAGATGATTACGTATCTAGGTGCTGTGCTTGGTGGGATGATTGGGTTTATCCAAGGTTTAATTGTAACTATTATTGGGTAACCCTTTACCATTGACTATAAATTTTTGTTTTCAGAATTTGAGTGAACGGGTGCAATGCTTGAACGAACATGTTATAGTCGGAAGGACTAAATTTTTAGGAGGACGTACATAATGTCAAATGTTTATGACAAAGCACATGAATTAAAGAGTACACTAGCAGAAAGTGAAGAGTTTACAACGTTAAAGTCTTTACACGCACAAATTGATGCAGATGAAGTAGCAAAGAGAATGCTTGATAATTTCCGTAAGCTTCAGCTAGAACTTCAACAGAAGCAAATGCAAGGGATTCAAAT
This sequence comes from Halalkalibacter sp. HAAS-P014, assembly GCF_056619965.1. Taxonomy (NCBI): domain Bacteria; kingdom Bacillati; phylum Bacillota; class Bacilli; order Caryophanales; family Bacillaceae; genus Halalkalibacter; species Halalkalibacter sp. HAAS-P014. The sequence continues at coordinate 90,171 of NZ_JBWQTV010000014.1, forward strand.
TTCTGAAGAAGAAGCGCAACAAGCACAGCAACAATTTGAATTAGTTCAACAACATGAACTAATTTCTAAGTTAATGGAAGCTGAACAACGCCTAAGTGTAATTATTGGTGATGTGAACAAAATTATCACAGAGCCACTTGAAGAAATCTATGGTAATCCTGAACAATAATAGTATGGAAATAAAGGGGGACTCTTAATGAGTCTTCCTTTTTTGAAATAGTTACCTATATAATATGCACTACATTTTAATTCATTCATTTAACGTGTTGAGGTGCTGTCTCTAAAGTCGGTTCGAGGCTGTTTCAAAAGGTCAAAATAACACCTTTTGGCACAGCCTCTCTTTTTTTATTATTTAGACACTTTTTTCTTTATTATGATTGCGACATGAATAACTATACCAACAAGAACCCCCATAGAAATGGAAGCTAAGATGGTCATCAGGATAGTGTGCATGTCTTGCTGATACAATTGTGAACCAGAAAGCACCAAGAAAAAAACAATAGGATATAGATAATATGAGGCAACGTTTTTCATAAGTACTCCTTCAAATGTTTTACTAGAGATTAATTTGATTCTCATTTAATTTATCATAACACGGAAAATGCTCATTCTTAATTGATATTCCTAACAACTTAAAGTATAAAAAACAATTGTCCTTACGTCTAGGTTCTAATAACTGAGTAGTGTTCATAGTCTAACTAATAAAGAGCAAGCCTATTTATTTCTTAGGGAGCTCAGCACATTGGGACAACAGGAAGAAGGGGGACTGACGACTATGACATACAAATTACTAGCCCTAAACATCGACGGAACATTATTAAAACCTAATGCTCGAATTAGTAGACAAACGAAGGATGCGATTGAGTATGCGAAGGAAAAAGGAGTGTATGTAACACTAGTGACTTCTAGACCGTATCAATCGGCTAAAAAAATTGCCAAAGCTCTAAAAGTAGATGGTTGTTTAATTACAAGTGATGGGGCTTTTATTGCTTCGGAGGTAGATGAACCTATCTTTGTTAGAAGATTGAAAGAAGAGAAAGCCTTACAGATTGTCGACATTCTCGAGCGATACGATTGTCATATTCGCGTTTTGCATGAGGATTACTCAATTGGGAATAAGGTCAGACAACGAAATCACTTAATTGCCAAAATGACTATTGGTGTAGGAGATCCGTTACTTTATCCAATTACATTTGTTGATTCAGTCTGTGAACAACTGATGAAAGAACCAATCGCTCCACAAAAGATTCAAGTACAATTCTTTGAAAAAGAAGACCAAAAACGTGCAATTAGACAAATAGAAGAAGTTGTCGATGGAGTCAATTTGTTTGAATCTGCGTCCGGTAGGTTTGAGATTGTTAGTGAGGGTGTCTCAAAAGCAAAAGGATTACAAGTGTTAGGCCAATACTTAGGTATTAGTTTTGACGAGATGGTAGCGGTTGGATCACAAAATACTGATGTTGAGATGGTTAGTCAAGCTGGACTTGGTGTTGCGATGGGGAATGCGACGGAATCAGTTAAAGAAGTGGCTGATTGGTTGACGAGATCGAACGATCAGAATGGTGTATCGTATATGATACGTGAAGTTTTTCGTAAGCAGTTAAGAGTGGAATTATAATTAAATAATAGGGTTAAGAGCATCAGCCGAAACATAGGCTGGTGCATTTTATATTGGGACAAGTAAGAAAACGGTAAGACTATAAGCAAGGAGTGGCTTAATTTTGTTTGTACTAACTTGTGTGGTAGAATGATCTCATCAAATATGGAGGAGGTGGATTGGGATGATTGAAATTATCACTGATATGACGATGTTATGGATTACGGTTGTTATGACTGTGTTAATTGTGGCTGCTTTTACGAAAGCAAACATTTCTTTATTTGAATGGGAACTTCGTACTAATTGGAAGAATAGCCATATTCAGATGAATGATGAAGACCAGCTTAATCCACTTTTGGTACATTACTCTAATAAACAATACCGTCCTAAAATTCCTTCCATTAGTGATCATAAAAATCAAGATGATGAAGATTCTAAACTTGTTGTTTTTTATTAAGATTATTAGAACAACAAGGAGGAATTTTCGTGAAAAAAATTGTTTTGTTTTTACTTTTTTGTGGCATTTTAGTAAGTCTTACTGCTTGTGGTAGTGTGGAACAAACACCTATAACTTCAGACACTGAAGGGATTTGGAATCACTTTTTCGTCTATCCAATGTCTTGGTTAATTATCTATGTGGCCGAACTCTTTAATGGAAGTTATGGTCTTGCTATTGTGCTTGTCACGATTATAGTTCGATTATGTCTATTACCACTGGTGTTGAAGCAACAAAAAAGTACAAGAGCATTACAAGTGTTGCGTCCAGAGATGGAAAAATTGCAAAAAAAATATAAAAGTATTTCGAAATCTGATCCAAAAAAGCAACAAGAGATGCAAAGAGAATTTCTAGCTCTGTACCAGCAAAATGGTGTGAATCCAATGGCAGGCTGTCTACCTTTGTTTATACAACTGCCTGTTATGATGGCTTTTTATTTCGCTATTATGAGAACGGAGCAAATCGCGTTTCATACGTTTTTATGGTTTGATCTAGGGAATCCAGATCCATTGTTTGTGTTGCCTCTTATTGCAGGAATGACAACCTTTTTACAAGTGAAAATGACATCACCACAAATAAATGACCAAATGAAAATCATTATGTACATTATGCCAGTTATGATCATTGTAGCAGGCATGACGTTACCTTCAGCGCTTTCATTGTATTGGGTAGTCGGGAATGTGTTTATGATCCTTCAAACATATTTTACAATAACGCGTCTTGAACAAAAGCAATCTTTAGGATAGGCTGTTTGGTAAAGATTGGTGCTATTAGACAATTTCTACTCGTAGTGAAATGAAGCGGAAGTCACTCGACTCCTGTGGGATTTAGAGGTAGGGGCGAGACCCCACAGGTGCAGCCGAGGAGGCTAGGCACCTCCTAGCGGGTGCGAGTGACTGGAGCGAAATGGAACGAACATGTGAATACACGCAAGCCCAAAAACAACAAAGTATGTGAAATTAGCCTTAGAATAAGTAAAAGTCAATAGCATAGAAAAGCATGGTGCCTATAAACTGCACTATGCTTTTTATGTTTTTTATGTCATCAGTAAGAGAACGTCATGAATAGCAGTTGGCATTCACCCATCTAATTTTTCTGAATAGGCTGTTACGGAAAAAGGAGGATGATAGAAATGAACTACAGCATGAAAAGCCAATGTCAAGAATACTTACACCATCCAGTCCAATTAAAGCTGGATAATGCACAGACTCTTACTGGAATTATAGATCATGTAGATGATCACCATGTACACGTAATCGTTCCATTTGATGAAATGGGCAATTATATGGACTTAGCGCAACTGATGCAAGGTATGGATGCTCACTCAATGTATCAGTATGGTCAAGGATATGATCACGCGTATTTACAATATCCACAAGAGCCAATGGCACGAGCTGGAGGAAGTGAAAGGTTCTATAATCCATTCTTTTATCCACCTTTCCCACCGTACCCTTATTATCCACCAATTCCTTATGGCCCATATCCTCGACCAATTGGATGGGGTCGATTGATTTTACCACTAGCTGCTTTAACAGCGATCGCAGCGATTGCGTGATTGGAAGCTTGTATTGAAAGTAAAACTAATATTGAAGAGCACACTATGTGAATGCGGCTTATTTGTGTATTCATATAGTGTGTTGTTTTATTTTCTTGCTGGGGAATTTCTTATATCGACAGTTTACCCGGGAAATATCGAAATAAGAAAAACCTCCTCGAATGTTCGAGAAAAGGAATAAAAAGTAAATTACTTCCGTTCTGTAATTACTAATTCAAAGGTACTAGACAAGAAAATTATGAAAAAAGTTGTAAATGTCTATAGTTATCACTTAGTTGTTACACGAAACTCGTTTCATTAATAAAAATAAGATACAATATAAAATAAACGACTGATTGAAATAGTTAAGGAGGAACGAGGATGACTGATTATCTCGTCTATCTAGTGGAAGATGAAGAAAATTTATCTGAGGTTTTGAAAGCTTATCTAGAGAAAGAAGGCTGGAAAGTTAAAGTCTTTCATGATGGGGATGTAGCTCGTGAAGCGATAATGGAAAAGCCTCACTTATGGATTCTAGATATTATGTTACCTGGAACGGATGGATACCAATTATTAAAAGGTATTAAAGAAAAGACAGATATACCTGTTATTTTCATTTCGGCTAGAGACCAAGATTTAGATCGTGTGTTAGGTCTGGAGATGGGAAGTGATGATTATTTGGCAAAGCCTTTCCTCCCACAAGAGTTGATTATACGAGCTAAAAAATTGTTAAATCGTGTATATGGAGTACCAACACAAGAACAAAAGAAAATTGATTTAAACCAATATACAATTGATCCAATTGGCAGGACGGTTGTCGATGAGGAGGCAGATGGTGATCAATTAGTCGATTTAACGACGAAAGAAATGGATCTTATCTTACTCTTATCAGGAGAAGTTGGTAAAGCTTTTTCAAGAGAGAAGATTATTGAACATGTATGGGGTGAAAATTACTTCGGTTCTGAACGTGCTGTAGACGATGTAGTGAGAAGGGTAAGAAAGAAAATGCCTCGTATTCATCTTGAAACATTATATGGATATGGGTATAGGATTCTGTCTTCATGATTAAAGTTAACTTAACGCAGCGAATTTGGCTTGCGTTCATTTCTATTATTGTTGTAGTTGGTTTGTCAATCATTATCATTTATCCTATCTCCATTAAAGAGACGATGACCGAAGAAACATACCGTATTATTGAGCATGAACAAATTAGAAGTGCTTATCCTTTACTTGATTTAATCAACCCGAGAAATGAACATGAATTTACGGATCGCGATCCGGGCCGAGTAGGTCACTTTTTGATTTACGATACACTTGGACGGGCTACTGAAGGTGCACCACCTCCAAAGGAAGTATTGCAGGAGATGGCTCAGAATGCATATAGACAAGAAGCAAATCGTGGTCGATATGAAATTCAATACGGTGGTGCGACTGTTTTTTATGTTATTACAAAAGCTCAAATCGATGATAACCCAGCATTTCATATTTCATATATGTGGGATACTTATCGTGATCAAATGGTAAATAGGTTGTGGGAACGACTTCTTTATATCCTTTTATTAACAAGTGGATTAAGCTTGTTACCTGCTATATGGCTAAAACGCTATTTGCGTCAGCCACTAATTATTCTCGGAAATCATTTGGAACAAATAGCAAACCGTGATTGGCAGGAACCTTTAAAATGGAAAGGTGATGAAGATTTCCAGCGCTTATCAGATCAATTTGAGAGAATGCGCCAAAATTTAAATCTTTATGATCGTGCTCAAAAGACTTTTATTCAACACGCTTCTCATGAACTGAAAACACCTATTATGGTGATAAAAAGTTATGCCCACTCAGTTAAGGATGGCATTTTGCCTAAAGATAATATGGAACAAACAATGGATGTTATCATTGAAGAGGCAAATAGAATGGAACGCCGAGTAATTGATATGCTGTATTATACAAAGTTGGATTCTTTAAAAGAAGAAACGCCAAAGCATGAAGAGATTGTATTTGGACAAATTGCGTTTCAAATTGAAGAACGATTTAGGGTTCAAAGAGAAGATGTTAAAATACTGGTTGAGGGTGCAGATACTCGTTTATTAGGAGATATTGAGCAGTTAGAAGTGTTATTGGAGAACTTAGTTGAAAATGCCCTGCGCTATGCGAAGGATACCATATGGATGAAAGCAACGCTAATGGGCAAAAACGTTGTCATTACTGTTGAGAATAATGGTGATTCGATACCAACTAACGACCTACCTCAAATTTTCAATCCTTTTTACAAGGGGAATAAAGGGAAATTTGGATTGGGACTTGCTATTGTTAAAAGGATAACGGAGTTACACGGTGGTTTTCAAAAAGTAGAAAATACGGAAACAGGTGTGAAATTTTCTATTTATTTACCTAAGGTTGCAAATAACAGAATGAAAAGCAAAAAGTAAGTGTAGTTATTTGAGGCTACTGAAAAGGGAAACGATCCTTTTTTAGTTGCCTCTTATTTTTATTTATACCTGAGTTGTATGTTCCTAACCTATTCTTATTTGAATCTTACATCTATATGCTATAATTTAAGAAATCGATATAGTTGAGGTGAAATAAATGAGTAAGGGGATCCGGTTTCAACAAGTTGGAGATCGAGTAGAAACGTATTACTTAATTAAGTCTGCAGTAAAAGGAATAGCAAGTAACGGGAAACCCTTTTTAACGTTAATCCTAAGTGATCATACAGGCGATATAGAGGCAAAGTTATGGGGGTGCTCTCCTGACGATGAAGTTACTTTCACAAGTCAAGTAATTGTCCATCTGCAAGGAGAGATCTCTGAATATCGTGGAAGATTGCAAATGAAGATTAGCAGTATTCGCCCTACAACAGCTATGGATCAAGTGAAGATAGCTGATTTTGTACGTTCGGCACCTATTGCACCAGACGATATGCTTGAAGAAATCACGCAATATATATTTGAAATGAAAAATGCTAGCATTCAACGAATTACACGACATTTATTGAAGAAGCATCAGCAGGCATTCTTAGAATCACCTGCGGCTACTAAAAATCATCATGAGTTTGTTTCAGGCCTTGCTTACCACGTTGTGTCTATGTTGAAAGTGGCAAAGAGTTTAGCTGAATTGTACCCTACTCTTGATACTGATTTGTTATACTCCGGTATTATTTTACACGACCTAGGTAAAGTTAGAGAATTATCGGGGCCAATTGATACTTCCTACACATTAGAAGGTAAGTTAATAGGGCATATTTCTATTATGGTTAGTGAAATTGCTGAGGCTGCCAAGGAACTTGATATTGAGGGCGAAGAGGTTTTAATCCTTCAGCATCTGATTTTGAGCCATCATGGTAAAGGAGAGTGGGGAAGCCCCAAAGTTCCGGTCGTTCGTGAAGCCGAAGTGTTACATTTAATTGATAATATAGATGCAAAGATGAACATGATGGATAGAGCACTTGAACGAGTACAACCGGGGCAGTTCTCTGAGAGGGTAATGGCGATGGATAATCGAAGCTTCTATAAACCGGGTTTCCATGAACCACCGTTAGATTATTAGTTCTAACCTCATATGCTTGTACATAGTATTAACTAAACGATACAAAGCATGGAGGGGTACAAAATGAAAAAGAAACCTAGTAAACAATATGCACTAATCTTATTAGCCATCCTTGCAATTGGGTTCATCTTAACTCAGACAACATTCGGAGCTTTTTTGTTATCTAGTCCATGGTGGGTATACTTTGTTGTTGCCGGTATTATTTTAAGTGGTTACTTAGCTGTAAAGTATACTTTAGAAGATAAACAAACGGAGCAAGAATGGATTGAAACTGAAGGAAATATTTATATGGAGCGCTTGCAACAGGAGAGAGAGCGTCGGAAAATAAATAAAGGCTAAATTAGTAAGCAGAGAGAGCTCATACGTAATGCTCTCTCTGCTTATTTTTATTTAAACCTTTATAGATATAGACTTCTTCATTTTTTTTACTATGATACGGCCCAGCTTATGGAAGAGGGGAAATATAAAAAAAGCGTTGAGGATAATCCCTCAACGCTTTTTTTACTAGTTCATGTCTTCATTCAATAAATTGGAGAAGCGAGAGTCTTTAATATCAATAGTTGCATCTTCAAATAATTCGGCCATTACTTCTTCTGTTGTTTTAGAACGTTGTTGAATTAAAATCTGTTCGATTTCTTCTTCGTGTTCTGCAAACGTCGGCTCTGTACGATCCGTTACTTTAATAATGTGATAACCGTATTGAGACTCAACTGGTTCACTAATCTCGTCAATCTCTAAAGAGAAAGCAGCTTCTTCAAATGGGGCCACCATTCCACCCCTTGCAAAAAAGTCTAGATCACCACCACGCTCAGCAGTTCCTGCATCTGTTGAGTATTCTTCTGCTAATTCAGCAAAATCTTCACCAGCTTCAATTTTCTCTAACACTTCGTTCGCTGTCTCTTCGTCTGGAACGAGTATATGGCTTGCCCGAACTTCTATAAGTTGGTCTTCATTCTCTTCAAAGAAATCACGTTTTTCTTCTTCCGAAATTTCTCCAACATCTTCAGTCGCTAACTGTTGGAGTGCAAGTGGAATTAAAATGAAATCCATAACAAAGTCGTCAAAATTATCTATCGGTAAATTCGCTTGATTTTGTAAAAAGTCTACGAGTTCTTCATCATCTTCAACACCGAACTCCGCTCGTAATTGCTCAAGTTCATGTTCTACATCTTCTTCAGGAATTCCAACAGATTCAACTGCTTGTTCAAGTAGTTGACGTTGAACCATCTCGTCAAGGATCGTCGTACCATGTCTAGTTTTAAGTAAATCAACAAAATCTGATTCTGTAATTTCATGTCCATCGACAATGGCTACTGGTGTATCATCAACTGCAATATTTTCGTCATTACAAGCAACTAATGTCATTATACATGCAAGTCCAAACGCAGCTATCAACTTCTTTTTCATAACTTATTCACTCCTCAACTCTTCCTCTGTATACACAGACCTAACTATAACATATATAAGGCTGCGAGAGAAATAATTTTAAAAGCTGAAGTTTCAAAACCTAGGTCATGTGCCTAGTACGAATTTGTTTTTCGTTACATAGGATGTGGTAACAAAGCAAAGAGGAGGTGTTATTATGTCTCACGCATACCACGGAGGATTTGCGTTGATTGTGGTGTTGTTCATCTTATTAGTAATTGTAGGTGCAGCTTGGTTGTAATACCACCAACAACTTCTCTTTATGAGTAACTCAGATGAATTTTAGTAAGGAGGGGATACTTGTGTCTCACACTTATCACGGAGGATTTGCGTTGATTGTGGTGTTGTTTATCCTATTAGTAATTGTAGGTGCAGCTTGGTTGTAATACCACTACCAACTTCTCTTTAAGAGTGACTCAGGTGAATTTTAGTAAGGAGGGATACTTGTGTCTCACACTTATCACGGAGGATTTGCGTTACTTGTAGTATTGTTTATCTTGTTAGTAATTATTGGTGCAACGTGGATGTACTAAAAGTCTCAATATAAGCTAATTTGCACGATATAAAAAGAAGAGTGAGGACTTGGAAGTCACTCACTCTTCTTATGTGAATAATATTTTTACATATGTGGAAGTCAATAAAATAGTCATAAGGATATTAATCGTTCTAAAAAGCTTAGGTTGCTTTTCTGAAGGGATTTCTCGCTTCAAACATAGAGCATCGGTCATAGAATTAATTACAAACAAAATGAATAATGCAAAAAATATAATAAAGAAGAGCATGTAGTTGCCTCCTGACAAGCAATGATAATTAAACTTTATCAAAAAATGAGTGAAAAAGATAGGAAATTAATAAATTTATTTAATTTTATTTTTGATATGAACAGTTTTAAAAGCTATTGTTTGGCGCATAAGAAAAAGGGGAAATTAAAAGGAACATCTAGAGACGAGGGAAATTAAATGAAAAAGAAATATCAATTGTGGAAAATCGCCTTTTTTTCACTAGTTGGGATCATCACTGTTATCATTTTCGCTCTTTTCATTTTTGTTAAACAGTTTTTACCTGTGATAGAGGAAGAGCAGCTAACACTGCAACAGCCAATAAAAGAGGAGGCTACTTTCCTTATCCAAACTAATAAAGATAAATTAAATGTACTTATTTCAAAGAAGATACTCGAAGGGGCTGGCGAGAACTCTTACCAGGTGGAGTTAATGGATGAGTATGTACAATTTAGAACGTCATTTAAGGTACTTAATCAAGGTATTCCAGTATTAATTAACTTTAAACCACATGTAGCACCTAATGGAGATTTATTATTAGAAGTGCATTCTTTTTCAGTTAGTTTTATTACATTACCGGTAGAACAATTACTGCCATTACTAAGTAGTTGGATTGAATTGCCCGACTGGATCGCCATACATCCGAGTGAACGTATGATTGAAGTGAAAATAACGGACATTCAAATAGAGGAACAAGATTCAATCATGTTTCGTTTTATTACATTTGATTTAGAGCATGACAAAATTGAACTCGAAATGCTCGTTAAATAATAAGAAGAGACTACTTCAAATAAGGATCTTTATTCCTTCACAAGAGAGTCTCTTCTTAGATAAGTTTAAGCTGCTTGTTTAATGAGAATATGGAAACCACCTTCATGATTTTCGACGTAACTATTTTTTGGTGCCTTAAGTAAGTAAGAAGCATAAAGTAAGTCATAGAAGGCTATTCCGAAATGAATAGAGCTTAAAATTGAAATGTACGCTATGTACATTGGAAAAGCAATTGATGCAAGAGCACTAACGGTTGTAATTGTTACAACGGGTGTTAAGAGTGCTAATAAATAAAGATTACGAGATAGAGGTTTTCCGAATTTTACTGAAATAACAGGGAATAAAGAAATCCAGTTTATTTTTAATAATGCTTTTTTTCCACACATCCAAATCGGAATAATGTGCAGAGTTTTGTGGAATATAATAACTCCTAAAATACTCATAATAAATAGTAATAAGCCAACATTAGGTGATTCTGTTGTTGGTATGATTGAACTTACTGCCAAATAATAAAATAAAAAAGAAAAAAGCATTGTGCATCCAGAGTACATCATTAGGCGCAACGTACCGTAATCACGGTTTATACGTATAGTTTTCCAGCAGTTCATTGAAGTGCTGCACCTCCTTTAATTCACTCAATAATTTACTCCCATTTCAAAAAGAAATCAATAGGAATGACAAAAAAAAGTTGATTTCGACAAATTGAGTGAGTTTTGAGTTAAAGGAAAAAAAAGAGCCTCAGTTTATACTAGGCTCCTTCACTTGAATATTTAGTTTCTTCGCTCGCTTTAATTTTCGTTAACCTACCATTTTCTTCAATGAAATCTTCATCGAACTTGGATAACGATTGTTCGAATTGGTCGATAAAGTCAGAACCATAAATATGTCTCAGAATACTCATGATTTCCGATAATTCAGGGAATTTTCCATAAAGGTCACGAATTGGCAGTGCTCCTTCGAACACGCCATACGTATCAGGTTGGTAGGCTTCAAGAGTTTTTAAAAATAAATCATGACCTGCATTTGTCAGACAAATATAAGTGTTTCGCTTGTCATTTTCTTTTTTTGAAAAATGAAGGAGTCCTCGATCTTCCAATTTTTTAGAGAAATTAAATGCTGTTGATACATGCATAACTCCGAATTTAGCTATATCTGATATAGAGGCACCATCTAAATGATAAGCAATCCAAAGAATATGATGTTCATTAATATTTAAATCAAACGGTTTGATCCAAGTTTGCCAATCTTTCTCAACTGACTTCCAAAGTGCCTTACTTAGCTGTGCTACCTTATGACTAAAAATGACTGATTGTTTTAAGGAGCTAGGTAACTGTTGATCCATTATTCTCCCCCCTAAGAAAAACATGTAAGTTTAAAAGATTTCCATACGCATGAAAAATTATTTCTGAATATTTTTGCTTTTTATATATTATACAAGATGTAAATAAAAAGGAAAGTGAAAAATTAGCGAATTAAAAACTTTTCGAAAATTATTTTTGTGAATAGATCCAATATATGTTTAGATTTACTGCTTTTTGGCATTTGCTACATTTCTTTGCAAAGCGTCTATATCTTCTTTTAGTTGATGTAATGATGGTTCAATATCCTTTTGCCAACGATTAACAGATTCTTTAACATCCTCACCAACAGTTTTAAATGATTCTTTTCCGATTTTTGCAGTCGTTTTTAATTGGTTAACTGCTGTTTGGCTATCTGTAGCAATCTGTATAAAATCATTCTTAATTTTTTTAGCATTTGTCTTACAGTTGGAACGAGTTTGATTACCTGAGTACGGTGCCGTTAGTAAAGTGGTTACGACTGCAATCGTTGAACCTGCTAGAAAACCAGTTAGTAAGGACTTAGCATTCATTGAAAAATCCACCTTTCATACTTGTTATTTCGTCCCCTACTAGAGTAATGATGGAAGGGTAGAAGATGGGCGAACTAATTTTCCTAAAGTAAAGTGTCATAGTACTGTTATCTTTTTGTGGCCTGATCTGAATGTGTCTGTAATTATATCTCTTAGTAAAGAAAGGTCTGACCCTGTAATAAAGCATAACTATACGGTCTCTTCCGTTTAGTGTGCTGTGGGTCAGAACCTTTGATGTTGTGATAAATCTTATTATGAGTGGTTCTTGCGATAAGAGTCCATATATTCGCGTAAGGCTATACAAGCTTCTAATGGAACAGCATTGTACGTTGAAGCACGGCAACCCCCAACAGAACGATGGCCATTTAACCCGACAAAACCAAGCTCTTTTGCCTTAGCAAGAAACTTTTTATTATCCTCTTCTGAAGGAAGGTTAAACGTGATATTCATTAATGAGCGAGCATTTACCTCAGCATGTCCACGGTAAAAGCCATTGCTTTCATCAATTGCATCATAAATTAACTTTGCTTTCTCTTGATTACGTTTTTCAATTCCACTAACTCCACCTTGCTCTTTCACCCATGTTAAAACTTGATTTAACATATAAATTGAAAACGTTGGTGGTGTATGATAAAGAGAATTAGCATCCGCATGTGTCTTGTAACGTAAAACAGAAGGGACGTGATCAACGTTTTCTTCAAGAAGATCTTCACGTATGATAGCAACTGTTACTCCAGATGGACCTAGGTTCTTTTGTGCACCTGCATAAATAAGCCCGAATTTCTCAACATCAATTGGACGAGAAAGAATGTCACTCGACATATCCGCAATCAAAGGGGCATGTGTAATTTCAGGAAAATCAGCCCACTCGGTACCAAAGATTGTGTTATTAGATGTTAAGTGCACGTATGCATCATTGTCATTAAATTGCAATGCACTTAAATCAGGAATTGCTTTATATTGATTTTCTTTTGTTGAAGCGGCAATAGCTGTATTACCAATTAGCTTTCCTTCTTTTAATGCCTTTTCAGACCATGAGCCTGTCAAAACATAATTCCCAATTTTTCCTTCTTTTAGAAACTGAAGAGGAATCATGGAAAATTGTAAACTAGCGCCACCTTGCAGGAATAAAACCTTATAATTTTCTGGGATGTTATATAGTTCTTTTAAGAGGTCAATGGCTTGTTGATGCACTTCTTCATAGTCTTTACTTCTGTGACTGAGCTCCATAACGGACATTCCCGTACCGTTAAAATTTGTTAATTCTTCTTGTGCTCTTTTTAAAACTTCTTTTGGTAATGCTGATGGACCAGCATTAAAATTGTATACTGTAGTCATGCTCTCTCCACTCCTTTATCTCTTCACCACGTTAATGACTTAATCTTTCATTATCGTACCATAATTACAATAAGAATGTGCGTTTTTTTTAGTGTTTTCAGAAAGTTCTCGATTGAGAATGTTTCACTAAGATAAGGCTAATCAGAATATCTGATTAGCCTTATAACAGTCGAAATAGTGTAAATCATATACATTCTATTAAGAACGTTCTACGCTTTAAGAAACACGCTAACTTCTTTAGCTATTTGCTGCAAATCTTCACTTTTGTACTCTGAGCTATGGTCTTTCCAAACAGCCCCAAAACCGTCGCCTTTTCCGTAGCGTGGAATAAGGTGTACATGATAATGGAATACGGTTTGTCCAGCCATTTCACCATTATTATTGACGATATTTAATCCTTCAGCTTGATAAGCCTGTTTAATAGCTTTTCCTATTTTCGGTACGGCAGAGAAGATCTGCTTGGCACTTTCCTCTGGTAAGTCAAAAAGATCTTGATGATGATTTTTTGGAATGACTAATGTATGTCCTTTTGTTACTTGACTTATATCAATAAATGCTAGAACATGTTCATTTTCATACACTTTTGCAGCGGGGATTTCTCCCTGTATAATTTTGCAGAAAATACAGTTTGAATTCGTTGTCATCTAATCATCCTTCCAAAAATTTTGATCATCTAAACCCACTATACATGAGAGCTTGTCAAGGTTGCAAGCTCCTTGGCGATTTTTCCAAATCCTATAGTTCATCTTCACAAACTTGCCTCAACTTAATGAAAAATCCCTAATAGCTCGCTTGTCATTTTCTTTATCGGATGTTGTTAGTTTATGAAGCTCAAGATACATCAAGAGGCATTTTTGAATTAACGCCATAATTGAAGTATGACCAATTTTTCTATTCCAAACCCGTGATGAATGAGGGCAGCTTCTTTTTGTGTCGAAGAAAGCAAGCCTTTGTCATTAGACTAGAGAATCGCACTAGAGTTTTGGTAAGATAAGGAGATAAAGGAGTTGTTGTATAAATGCCAGAGGTATTGAAAATAGAAGGAATAACTGGTGGATATCGTCCCAAGAAGCCAGTCTTACATGATGTAGATTTCCATGTGAATCAATCCGAGATTGTTGGTTTGATCGGCTTAAATGGAGCAGGAAAAAGTACAACCATTAAACATATTTTAGGGCTTCTTCAACCAGAAAAAGGACAAGTGACAATTCAAGGAAGAAGGTTCCATGATAGTGTTAATGAATATCGACGATCCTATGCTTATATTCCTGAAACACCAATACTATATGATGAATTAACATTATGGGAGCACTTAGAGCTCACTGCTTTAGCATATGGACTGGAAAAGGAGCTATTTGAAAAAAGAGCAGAGAAACTCCTTATTGAGTTTAGAATGCAGAAAATGAAGAAATGGTTTCCTAGTCATTTTTCCAAAGGTATGCGCCAAAAAGTGATGATTATGAGTGCTTTTCTAATAGAGCCACCCGTTTATATTGTGGATGAGCCAATTGTAGGGTTGGACCCAATTGGGATTCAATCATTCTTAACATTACTAAATGACATGAAAAACAGAGGCGCAGCTGTATTAATGTCTACTCATATTTTAGCGACAGCAGAACGCTATTGTGATCGGTTTATTATTTTGCATCAAGGCAAAGTTGTACTAGAAGGATCACTTGATGAAATGCGAAAGAAATTAAAGCTACCTAATGCAACATTGGATGAGATTTATATTGAAATGACAAGGGAAGAAATAGTATGAATGACGGTATGACGTTGTGGAGAGAGCGAGTACACGCCTACTGGAATATGGCGATTCGTTACTTACGTTTAATTGGAAATAGTGGTCTGCTTTTTACGGTATACGTATTAATTATAATAGGTAGTTATTACTATAGTGTTTTTTTAGATTGGTTACCAGAAACATTTCCTGCTGTTTGGGTATTTGTGGCGGTGTTTGCCCATTTCCTTACAAGAAGTGGTGTTCGAACTTTTGTAAAGCCAGCAGATGTTGTTTTTCTACTTCCATATGAGTCAAAATTAGATCGATACTTTAACGCATCTAAATGGTACAGTATTGGTTTGCAGAGTGCGACCATTTTGCTTGTTCTTGTTGTGCTTTCTCCTTTATTCGCGAAGTATTTAGCAAATCACGTTGGTAGCTTATTGCTTGTGTTCTTCATGCTAGTATTAGTAAAGGTATGGAATGTTTTTGCGAGCTTTGAAGAGCAACGATTTCAAAGTGAGATAGAAAGACAGTCTCATTTTATTTTAAGGGGAATTCTCAACATTGTTTTTACTTTTCTATTATTTTCTGGAGCTAATGGACTTTACCTTATCGCGATATTTATAATCCTGGCTTGCCTATATCAATTTTACTATAGACGATTAGCTCGGGAGCTTTCGATTAAGTGGGACCATCTCATTGAAGTGGAACAATCAATGTTGTTATTCTTTTACAGAATTGCAAATGCATTTACAGATGTTCCGCAATTACGAAATAAAGTTAGGCCGAGAAAATACTTGAAGTGGACTTTCGATGTAATCGCAAGTTCAAAGAAATCTGTGTATCACTATTTGTTTGTGCGTTCGTTTATACGTTCCAATGACTATGCCGGTATCTACATAAGATTGATATTAATTTCAGCTATTGTTCTCATTGCATTACCAAGTGGCTTACTTCAACTAGTCGTCTTATTGCTCTTTATGCATCTTGCAACAAATCAATTAGCGACATTGTGGTATCATTACGACACGAATATGTGGGTAGATCTATACCCTGTTAGTGAGAGTGAAAAGAAAGCGGCTTTAACAGAGCTTTCATTCAGATTGTTGTTGCTGATGACTGCTTTATTGGTGGGGGTTCTACTTGCTACTTCGACCATCATACTTGCGATTGCTTCTCTTATAATAGGAGGAATTTATAGCTACATCGCGAGCCAGAAACTGATCCACAAACGAAAAAAATAGGCATCTTCCTGCTAATTCTAGCATTAATAAGGAAAAGGGGTCTATTTTAAACACGTATTACAATGGAGTGGTCGGCATGTATGAAAAAGAAATTGAAGAAGAACTAACAAGATGGAAGAGAAGGTTGTTAAAAAGGCAATCCGTATTTGGTCGATATACAAAAGGTATACAAACGAAAATGAATGGTATGATTCCGGAAAAAGTTCATTCGTTTGTAACGGCAAGTATAAAGAACATGGTCCACGCAACATTGGTTGGTTCTGAATATACAACAAAGAAACAACCCGAAGAAGCACTTAGTCTTAAACAAAGAGAAGAGAAAGTATTACAGTTACTAACATCCTATAAGCGTACGGCTGCAATTGAAGGTGCAGGGACGGGTGCTGGTGGAATATTGCTAGGAATGGTAGACTTTCCGTTGCTCCTTAGCATAAAGATGAAGTTTCTTTTTGATGTGGCTTCGGCTTATGGGCATGATGTGCGCGATTATCGTGAAAGGTTATTTGTTCTATACCTTTTTCAACTCGCTTTTGCAAGAGAAGAGAAGCGAGAACGACTTATTCAACAGCTAGAAGAGTGGGAATTACAGAAAGAAAATCTCCCTGATAAAGAAGAATATTTAGCAAATTTCAATTGGAAGGCATTTCAATTAGATTACCGTGATTATATTGACTTACCGAAGATGTTACAGCTTATCCCCGGATTTGGTGCAATAGTTGGGGCGGCAGCGAATTATCGTTTCCTTGATGTGCTTGGAGAAACAGCGATGAATGGCTACCGAATAAGATGGCTATCGTCTTTGCCAGAATAAAAAGGTTGTCTCCAAAAGGCTCATAACGAACCTTGGAGACAACCTTATTTCTATTGTAGAATACGTGGCTACACAAACCACCTCTTAAATAGTGAAAGGAAGGGATTGTGCTAGTCTTGCTAAATACGCAGAAATGACCGCGAATTGACCTGTGAAAAGTAAAACACCAAGAACAACCATCATTCCACCACTTACCTTTTGTATTGTTGGGAGCCACTTATTCAATTTACGTACCTTATTAAGTGAGCGAGACCATAAAAGAGCAACGAGTAGAAATGGAATTCCTAAACCGATTGAATATACTAGTAACATAAACATTCCTGACCACATCGTGTCTGATTGGCTTGCAAGGAAAAGAATGGATGAAAGTACGAGTCCAATACATGGTGTCCAACCTGTTCCAAATAAGAAACCAAGCAGGACTGAATTAGCAAAACTGGATGATTTCTTCGGTTTAACGGAAAGTTTCTTCTCACTTAATAGCATCCGTATAGAAATAACCCCCATCATTTGTAACCCAAAGACAGCGATAATAATTCCTCCGATTTGTTCAATAAGTTGGCGATTACCCCAAAATGCTTGACCGATGACTGTGGAAGAGGCTCCTAGAAAAAGAAAAATAGTTGTAAAACCAATAATAAAGCCAATGCTTCGAGATAAGATTAATTTTCGATCAGCTTGAATCTGATTATCTGAAATATTTGTGCCAGTTAATTGGGCTAAATAAGCTGGTACTAGAGGGAAAACACATGGCGACAAAAATGAAATGACGCCTGCCAAAAAGGCGAGCCAAATAGTAACCTCAGTCATGCATGAACACATCCTTAATAAAAAAAGTAACTCGTTAAAAGTAAAATGTACTTTAGTCTATTCTAGTCCATTTTAAAAATATGAATCAATTTTTTAGCTTTTCTTATTTATTGTAACTGATTCTCTCTTTGTATGATGAAAAAAATAAAAACGTTCACGGAAAGGTCATAAGGTTGTAAAAAAATTTAGCCTATAGAGTGAGGTGGGTTATTGACGAAATCAAATATCTATTAATGCAATTCTCCGTTTTTTATAAATGTAAAGCATTAGGAGTTTCAAAAAGAGAAAGTTGTCCTTTTTTGAAACTCCATTCCTTTAATCTATTTGATTTGATAGGTAGTAACAAATGAAGGTCTTGGAAAAATAGCTGTCGGCATCGCCGATGAGGTCCCACGTTTTTTATGTGCATTTTCAAATGACTTTGATGTTTGCCAGTTTTTAAAAGACTCTTCGTTATCCCAAATTGTCATGATTCGATATGTATCATCACTGAGTGGGCGTAATATACGTAAAGCTTGAAAACCTGGTTCTCCTTCAACGAGTCCAGCTCTTTTTTGAAAACGCTCTTCAAACGCGTGTCGACCTTCTTCTGAGACTGGTATATTATTTATAACGACATAACCTTTCTGGTTTAATGGCCCAATCTCGCTTAATATCTCATAATGTTGCGTGTTATCACGATTGACTTCATGTTCTAAGTAAACGGATTTACCAGTTTCACCATGCATTTCTACTCCACTTAACTCTAACTTTTCTCCATCTTCAAGGTTAATAAAGCTCGCCCTTTTCATCGTAACCCCTCCTAGTAGTTTCCTTATCAAATGAAACGAATGGAAAGTTCATTCGTAAATAAGTGTATCCCAACGCCAAATAACCTTGCAACTGTTATGAACTCCACTAAGACGGGTATAGTAAATAATAGAGTTTGTCAAAAAAGGTCGGTTTATACCTTTTTTGACAAACTCGAAGCGATGAGCGAGCCTCTGCAAGGTGTTAAGTCGCTATGAGTGGGTTTCTCATAGAGACGAGCAGAGAGAGAGCCATCGCCG
>NZ_JBWQTV010000015.1:0-160778 GCF_056619965.1 Halalkalibacter sp. HAAS-P014
GCCGTATAATCACAAAAAAGGTCGGTTTATACCTTTTTTGACAAACTCGAAGCGATGAGCGAGCCTCTGCAAGGTGTTAAGTCGCTATGAGTGGGTTTCTCATAGAGACGAGCAGAGAGAGAGCCATCGCCGTATAATCACAAAAAAGGTCGGTTTATACCTTTTTTGACAAACTCGAAGCGATGAGCGAGCCTCTGCAAGGTGTTAAGTCGCTATGAGTGGGTTTCTCATAGAGACGAGCAGAGAGAACCATCGCCCCTTAAAAGAGAAAAAAGGGAGGTTTGTCGAGGACGCTGAAAAAGTATCTCGAAGAAGCGCAATGGCTCCGCACGTTACACGCCTTTCTATGAGAAACCCACTCTTAGCCAGGCTTTTAAAAGAGGGTAACGGCTCTGCGCATTGCCTAAGGACCGATGAAAAAGGAATCCCCCTTTTTTATCGGTCTCGGTTTATACCTTTTTTTGATATACTCGAAGCAAGGAGGTGTAGCGTGAAAAAGAAACTAATTATTAGTTCAGCTAGTATCGTAGGTGCTATCTTTTTGTCATTTATTATTTATTTTCTTATTTTACTAGTTGGAAATTTTGTCATTGATGATCAAAAACTTGTAATGAATAGAACAACTTCACTTGTTAATCAGCAAGGAGAAGTTCTTACCCAACTTTTTGTTGAAAATAGAGAGCTTGTCTCAATTCATGATATACCTGAGCATGTCCAACAAGCATTTATTTCTGTAGAAGATAATCGCTTCTATGAACATCAAGGGATAGATCCTAGATCAATTGGTAGAGCGTTATATCGAGACATATTAGCAGGTGCAAAGGTTGAAGGGGGAAGTACAATTACTCAACAACTTGCGAAAAATGTCTTTCTAACGAATGAGAAAACAGTTCTTAGAAAAACAAAGGAAGTTCTCATTGCTATGAATTTAGAACGAAGATACAGTAAAAATGAAATATTAGAAATGTATTTGAACCGCATTTATTTTGGGCATGGTGCTTATGGGATTCAGGCAGCTTCAAAAATGTATTTTAACAAAGATGTACAAGAGTTATCTGTAGAAGAAGGTGCGTTACTAGCCGGCTTGCCAAAAGCGCCTAACTCGTATTCGCCAATTACGAATCCTGACAGAAGCAAACAAAGGCGAGATCTTGTATTGACTTTAATGGAGAGACAAAATAGTTTAAGTGCCGAAAAGGCAAAGCACTTACGTGGAAAAACTGTTGTTGTTGATCATAATAAAATCTCGGAAAATGAGGCATATTTGACCTATATTGATATGGTACTGGATGAAGCCCGAGAAAGGTATCATTTGACGAATGAAGAGGTGTTAACAGGGGGCTATCAGATTATCGTTCCAATGAATAAAGAAGTTCAAGAACTAACCTTTCATAAAATGCAGGATGATGAGTATTTTCCTGATGCTAATCATGATGCAGAGGCAGCGATCGTTCTGCTTGATAATCAAACAGGTGGAGTGATAGCTGTTCAAGGTGGAAGAGAATACGTTAGAAAAGGGATAAATAGAGTAAATGTAAAGCGTCAACCTGGTTCTACTATTAAACCACTAGCTGTGTTTGCTCCTGCCCTTGAACAAGGTTATTATCACCCCTATTCATTACTGGTGGATGAATTAATTGATTACGATGGTTATACACCAAGGAACTATGATGGAGCGTATACTGGGGAAATAACGATGTATGACGCGATAACTCATTCATCTAATGCGCCGGCAGTTTGGCTGCTTAATGAAATAGGAATCGATGAATCTGTTCAAGCTTTATCACGTTTTGGTATTGAAACAGAAGACAGTGGCTTGGCCATTGCATTAGGTGGAATGACAGAAGGGGTTACTCCACTTGAACTAGCTGCTGCGTATAGAACTTTTGCCCATGAAGGTGAAAGAATTTCCCCTTACTTTATAGAAGCAATTTATGATGAGAACGGACAAGAGTTACCTGCTCAAAATAGGTTGAGAGAAAAAGTGATAACTCCTCAGACTGCTTGGTATATAACAAGAATGCTTGAGTCAGTTGTCAAAAGTGGGACTGCTAGTATAGGTGAATTCGATACTTCTTTAGCAGGGAAAACAGGGACAACGTCTTACCCGGAAGTTGAAGGAGGCGTGATGGATGCCTGGTTTGTAGGTTACACGCCAAATGTTGTGGGGACTGTATGGATGGGATATGATGTTACATCAACAGAAAGATACCTTCAAGGTGGAAGTGCCTACCCGACTGTATTGTTTAAAGATATCGCTAATGAGTTGCCTAGCTCAATGCGTAATACAGCTTTTGTGAAACCCGGTGTGGCTGAAGAACTTCCCCCACCTGTTGAACTTCCGGAAATTACTGATTTAACAGCTACTTTTTCTATGGGAGGACGGGGATTAGCAAGTATTCTTCTCAATTGGGGTGGATATGATGATGAGAGAATTTACTATCATATTTATGAGAAGACTGATGAAGGAAAGGAACACCTCGCAACAGTTGTTGGACAAACGCAATATTTTATTAGCAGCTCCAACCCGTTCTCTACAAGGGAATTTGAGGTTGTTCCATATGATACAACTAGAAAACAAGAAGGAGATCCTTCTAATGTAGCAGAAGTGAAATTTCAGTTTGGTATTCATTAAAAGGGTGTCTTAGAAAGGTCTAAGACACCTCTGTCTGTTATCTATTGTTGAGATAGTAAGTTAGATTAATGAAAGAGTCGATCTTTTATCCACATATTTTAAATGGAGTGTACACATCTTTCATAATCGCAGCGTTATCGACAGCAAATTTACAACCGATCTCACGGTAACATTCATCAAATTTATGACAGTTTAGATTATTGGCTATACAGGGCATAATTCGGTCATTATAGTTAAAGTTGAATAAAAATGCATTTCAAAACGTATTCGAGTAGAATAGGTAATAGCGTGTTTAAAATTAATAACTATGCACTAACTTTAGTTAAGTAAGAAGGAGTGGCAGAATGAATCAACGTACATTTAACGATACCTTTTTAAAAGCTTGTAGAGGAGAGACTCATGACCATGTGCCTGTATGGTATATGAGACAAGCAGGTAGATCACAACCCGAATATAGGAAGATAAAAGAAAAATACTCGCTTTTTGAAATTACACATCAGCCGGAGTTATGTGCTTATGTGACTAAGTTACCCGTTGATCAATACAACAATGATGCAGCAATCTTGTATAAGGATATTATGACACCATTACCAGCAATTGGTGTAGATGTTGAGATCAAGTCAGGAATTGGTCCAGTTATTGATAATCCTATTCAATCGTTGAAAGATGTCGAGGGATTAGGGAAGATTAATCCTGAAGACGATATTGCTTACGTGTTAGATACCATTAAATTACTTCGTGAGCAATTAACAGTTCCATTAATCGGGTTTGGAGGTGCTCCATTTACCTTAGCGAGTTATATGATTGAAGGTGGACCTTCTAAAAATTACAATAAAACAAAAGCCTTTATGTATGCCGAACCTGAAGCTTGGCATTTGTTAATGGATAAACTTGGTGAAATGACCATTACATATGTGAAAGCACAAATAGCTGCAGGAGCTCAAGCGATACAGATCTTTGATTCATGGGTGGGAGCTTTAAATGTTGCTGATTATCGTATGTTTGTAAAACCGATTATGAATCGTATATTTACTGAATTAAAACAAACAAATGTTCCATTAATTATGTTTGGAGTCGGAGCAACTCATCTAGCAAATGAATGGAACGATTTGCCACTTGATGTTGTTGGACTTGATTGGCGCTTGTCAGTTCAGGAAGCTAGAGACTTAGGGATTAAAAAGACCGTACAGGGGAACCTTGACCCGGCCATTTTATTAGCTCCATGGGATGTTATTGAAGAACGTGCAAGAGCGATCCTAGACCAAGGAATGAAAAGTTCAAACTTTATCTTTAACTTAGGGCATGGAGTATTTCCAGAGGTCAAACCTGAAACACTAAAGAAGTTAACAGCGTTTGTACACGATTATTCAATGAACAAGTTGTAATTTGAGGTGAAAACATGACGAAGAAAAAAATCGGCCTACTTGTAATGGCATATGGTACACCGAGAAAGAAAGAAGAAATTGAACCGTATTATACTCATATTCGCAGAGGAAGAAAGCCTTCAGAAGAAGCGCTGAAAGATCTCACAGAGCGTTATGAAGCGATTGGTGGGATAAGCCCATTATCAAAGATTACTGAGGATCAAGCATTTGGACTTGAAAAGCAACTAAATAGTGAATTTGAGGATGTAGAATTTAAGGCTTATCTAGGTTTAAAGCATATTGATCCTTTTATTGAGGATGCAGTGAAACAAATGAAAGAAGATGGTATCCAAGAAGCTGTCAGTCTAGTGTTAGCACCTCACTTTTCTACATATAGTGTAAAGTCATACAATGGACGTGCGCAAAAAGAGTCAGAAAACGTCGATGGCCCGAAGATTTATAGCGTTGATAGTTGGTACGATGAACCTTCATTTATTGAATACTGGGTTAAACAAGTGAAGAAAACGTTTGAAAAAATAGAAGATAAAGATAAGTCCTGTGTGATTTTTTCGGCACATAGCTTACCTGAAAAAATCAAGGAAATGGGTGACCCTTATCCAGAACAATTGCAAAAAACCGCAGATTTAATCGCAAAAAAAGCTGGAATTAATCATTACACAATTGGGTGGCAAAGTGAAGGAAACACGCCAGATCCTTGGCTTGGCCCAGATGTTCAAGATTTAACAAGAGATCTTTATAAAGAGCATGGTTATACATCGATGGTTTATTGCCCAGTGGGGTTTGTTGCTGATCATTTAGAGGTTCTTTATGATAATGATGTTGAATGTAAGGTTGTGACTGATGAACTTGGTATTAACTACTATCGTCCTGAAATGCCGAATGCAAAACCGGAATTTCTTCAATGTTTAGCAACGGTTGTAAGAAAAAAGCTTGCAGAGAGTAGTGAAGGCTAGTGGAACGTAAAGAAAAAAGGATAGCAGTTATAGGTGGTGGCATTACGGGTCTCGCAGCAGCACATAAGCTTGAAAAAGCAAAGGCCTCTGGTGCCAACCTCACTTACGACCTTTTTGAGAAGGATGAAAAATTAGGTGGAAAAATCGAAACAAAGCGTGAGAATGGCTTCTTAATTGAGCTTGGCCCTGATTCTTATTTAGCCCGTAAAGACAGTATGACAAGACTTGCAAAAGAGGTTGGGCTAGAAAGTGACCTTATTTCTAATGATACGGGCCAGTCATATGTGTTAAAAGGTGAAAAACTTTATCCGATTCCGGGTGGAGCGATCATGGGTATTCCGACTGAAATTAAGCCGTTTATTTACACTCGTTTATTATCACCGATAGGCAAGTTGCGTGCTGCAGGAGATTTTTTCTATCCTAGAATCACTTCAAAAGATGAGGATATTTCTTTAGGTCATTTTTTCCGTCGCAGACTTGGAAATGATGTAGTCGATAGTTTGATCGATCCACTACTATCTGGAATCTATGCGGGTGATATCGATAAACTAAGTTTGAAGGCTACTTTTCCTCACTTTCAACAAGTTGAACAAAAGCATGGAAGTTTAATTCGGGGGATGAAACGTCCGGGGGCAAAACCCAAAAAAGAAACAGGTAAGAAAAAAGGAATGTTTCTAAGCTTTCGCAATGGATTGCAATCATTTGTAGATGCTATTGAAGCACAGTTAGAGTCGGATTCTATTCATAAAAAGAGTGGTCTGGTTCAAATACTGAAGCAAGGTAGCGAGTTTCAACTGCGATTTTCAAATGGTGAGACAGCTGTATATGATGATGTGATTATCACTACACCCCCAAAAGTCACAGCTGACCTTTTACGTGATTATCCATACTTTGCGTATTTAAGTGAAATGGAAGCAACTACTGTAGCGACAGTGGCGATGGCGTATAAACAAGATCATATAAAGAATGATCATCAAGGAACAGGTTTTGTTGTATCGAAAAAAAGTAATCATACAATTACTGCTTGTACATGGACAGATAAAAAGTGGGCACATTCGGCTCCAGAAGGCTATGCTTTGCTTCGTGCTTATGTAGGAAGAGCAGGAGATTCTGCAATTGTTTCACGATCGGATGAAGAAATATTAAGTGCGGTTCTATATGATTTAAAACAAATGATGACGATCGAAGGAGAGCCTGAATTTTTCTTCATAAAGCGTTGGCAAGAGTCAATGCCACAATATAATGTTGGTCACACATATAAGATGGAGAAAATTAAAGAGGATATTGCACGTAACTTACCAGGGCTTTACCTAGCTGGTGGAGGCTATGAAGGAATAGGCTTACCAGACTGTATTAACCAAGGTGAAGCGACTGTTGATAAAATTTTAGGAAATTAAGTTCCTGTCTTAGGTCAAAATGACAACACTATAGAAAAAGCCCGCTCAAAATATTTGAGCGGGCTTTTTCGCTTAATCATTTAAAATGTTATCAAGACGAGATGTGTCTACAAATCCATCTAGGTTAGGATCTTTATCCATAAATTTCAACTCATATGAAGCGTCTGCCCAAGCTTGTAATGCTTCTGGGTGAGTTTCTGTTGTAACGGCCATACGCTCCCAAGCATTTTCTAAAACTGTTTCCGGTAAACGGTTCTGTGTTAAATCATATAGATGATCATTAATGGTATTTAACGTATCTTCTGTATTTTCTTGAGTATAGTCTACAGCTTGCTTATGCCCACGCAAGACAGCATCTACAGCTTCCGGATTTTCTTCTAAGAAGCGTTTTGACGTAACGACAACAACACTTGCTAATTCTTCACCTAAAAACACATTGTTCCACTCTGTTACAACATTGGCATTAAGCTCTTCAACAAGGTAGGTTCCCCAAGGCTCTGGAGCTGCAGCTGCATCAATTTGTCCTTGCTCGAACATAGCTACCATATTTGCTGGTGCAATACGTGATTGGTGTTCAACTGTCCCACCTACACGGTTTGATTCAAGACCAATTTCTTTTAACATCATCTCAAGTTGAACATTGTGTGTGCATCCATTTCCAGGAGTACAAAATGATTTTCCATCAAAATCATCGAGTGATTTAATTCCAGAATCTTCACGAGAAACGATAAGCGTTGCGCCATTTGCAGCAGCGCCAAGGACAACGATATCTCCACCTGTTAAGAAGTAGTTAATAGCTGGACCAGGTCCAACATAACCAATATCTAAGTTGCCCGTTTCAAGTGCCTCGATAAAGTCATTCCCATTAGGATAGTGAGTATATTGAGCACCTCTTTCTCCTAATTCATCATCAAAATAACCCTTTTCCTTGCCGACAATAGCAGCAGCGTGGTCAAGGTTTGGAAAATAGCCGATTTTAACATCACTATCTGCGTCTGAACCACTTGTACTGCCTGCACCACATGCCGTTAATGTACCAATAACTAAGGCGATACCGGTTGCTTTTAACCATTTTTTCATCATGATCTCCCCTTTTTTAAAAATTACCTAATTAACTACAGTTGCTTATTTTGCATAGCCCCAACGGCTAAGTACTTTGCGCTCAATCGGATTAAAAATACAATATTCTACAATGAGACCAATAACAGCAATAATAATCATAATAGCAATAACAAGTTCCATGTTAAAGAAGTCACGTGCATCTAGTAATGTTCGACCTAGACCACCACTTCCAAGCAACTCTGCAGCCATTAGCGCACGCCAACCAAATGCCCATGATAAACGTACACCAGTTAGAGCAGAAGGAATGGAAGCTGGGATCATTACTTTCCAAATTAATTCATAGCCTTTGTACCCCATTGTTCGAGCTGCTCTAATAAGAAGAGGTTGGACGTTTTTAATCCCCATCCGAACATTCATCGTCATCGGCCACGTTCCACCAAGAATAATAACGAATAAAATAGCAGTATTACCACCTTGGAACATGACAAGTGCTAATGGGAGCCAAACAATACTTGGAACGGACTGTAAGGCAATTACAAGAGAGCCAAGCGTTTCATCGGCAACTTTTGAAGTAGCTAAGATAATACCAAGAAGTGCTCCGATAATAATTGCAAGGGCAAACCCGAGTCCAATACGTCCCAAACTCGTTGTCAGGGCAGCTGTTAAGATCCCTGTTTCGAAAAAACCTTTATACAACTCAACGAAAGAGAGGAGGGGAGATGGAAACATTCTTGTTCCAAAGACATCCAATCTATATATTATCTCCCATATCGCGATGAGAGCTGTAAAGAAGAGTAGCCTTCTGACTATGGTAATCATCACCCATTTCCTCCTTCATTACTTTTTCAATTTCACCAGCTAATTGCTTGCTGATTTCTTCCTCCAATTCAGCAAATGAATCGTCAGAGGGTTTTCTTGGGCGAGTTAGGGGAACATCAAAAATATTTAGAATCCCACCTGGTCTAACACCCATTAATACAATTCGATCTGATAGTAATATAGATTCACGTATGTTATGGGTAACAAAAATAATCGTTTTTCCTGTTTGTTCCCAAATAAATTGAACTTCCTTATGGAGCATGGAGCGTGTTTGCTCATCTAAAGCTCCAAATGGTTCATCCATAAGAAGGACTTCAGGATCCATCGCTAGTGCACGTGCAATGGATACACGCTGTTTCATCCCACCAGATAACTCATGTGGATAAGAATCAATGAATTTACTAAGATGTACCAGTTTCAGATAATCAATTGCTTTTTTTCTAGCTTCTTTTTTGCTATATCTTTTTTTGATAGAAAACATAACATTTTCGAGGACTGTCATCCATGGCATAAGAGCAGCTTCTTGGAAGACTACACCTCGATCAACACCAGGACCTTTTACTTTACGCTCTCCTACTAATACCGTTCCTTTGCTTGCTTGATCCAAACCAGCAATAATATTTAATAACGTTGATTTACCACAACCGGATGGCCCTAACAATGAAACGAACTCGCCTGACTTTACATGTAAATCAATGTTGTCAAAAACAGTATAGGAAGTTTGTTCTTGTTTATTTTCAAATGTCTTTCCGACATTTTCGATTTTAACTTCTGACATAGTACCCCTCCTTGCTGACATACAATAATTAGTAATTCATATCATTTTAGTTGGTTTTAGATGTTCTTAGTATATTTTCATCAGATGGATCTGTCAATCGTTTTCTTACATTTCCGAGTCGGTTAGTGAGGATTATGTCTGGTTTAGTTAAGAGGCATCCTTTCTACTATACTTAAGAGTAAGGTCTTAATCTAGGCAAAAAGGTGAAAATCGACCTTTTTCTATGTACTTGGGTTACTTTGTGGTAAGATAAGCCATGTAATTGACATGATCGAATCTTAATTTTTTACTAACGCAAGGGAGAGACTGAAATGGCTAGCCAATTAGATGTCTTAATGGCGCTTAGGCAAACGCGTCATGATTGGTTGAACGTTATGCAGTTAATAAAAGGGAATTTAGCACTTGGACGATACGATCGCATTGAAGAGATTATAGATCAGGTGACACAACAATCAATTTGTGAGAGCAAAATTTCAGAAATACAAGCTACTGATGTGGTTTATTTTCTTTTAACGTATAATTGGTTCAGCAGTAAAGTGAAATTAGAAATAGATGTAGCGGGTGAAGTTTTTTCTCTTAAAAAGGAAGAAGTTCGTTTGTTACGATTATGTGAGCAAATTACGGAGAAACTAACAGAAGAGAGTTCGACAGAATCAGAAAATCATTTGCTTGTTACATTTTTATTTACAGATGAAGAATGCAAAATAACTTTTGATTTTCAAGGAATGTTACAAATGAAAAGAGAAGAATGGCATCAATTTATTTCTGATTGGGAGCCAGATGTAAAGCTAGTTGAATTGAGAAACGATGAATGTGTATTAACTGCTAGTTTTGCAAGAAGTTGAGGTGAGTAGAATGTTTGTTGATAAGGTGAAAGTTTATGTAAAAGGTGGGGACGGGGGCAATGGCCAAGTTTCTTACCGTAGAGAGAAATACGTTCCAGATGGTGGTCCAGCTGGAGGCGATGGTGGACGAGGAGCTAGCGTTGTTTTTGAAGTAGAGGAAGGGCTACGAACGTTGATGGATTTTCGTTATAAGCGTCATTTCAAAGCACCAAGAGGTGAACACGGTAGGCCAAAAAACCAACATGGGAAAAACTCAGAAGATATGGTTGTCAAAGTTCCACCAGGTACGACCGTAATAGATGATGCGACTGGTCAAATAATTGCTGATTTGACCAAGCATGGGCAACGAGCTGTAATTGCAAAAGGGGGGCGTGGTGGAAGAGGTAACACTCGCTTTGCTACACCTGTTAACCCTGCTCCTGATATTGCTGAAAATGGGGAACCTGGTCAAGAACGTGATGTGGTACTAGAATTGAAAGTACTTGCTGATGTAGGATTAGTTGGTTTTCCAAGTGTAGGTAAGTCAACCTTGCTCTCGATCGTATCTGCAGCGAAACCCAAAATTGCAGATTATCATTTCACAACGATCACGCCTAATTTAGGGGTTGTCGAGACAGAAGATAGTCGTAGTTTTGTCATGGCTGATTTACCAGGTTTGATTGAAGGCGCACATCAAGGTGTTGGATTAGGTCATCAGTTTTTAAGACATATTGAACGAACGAGAGTCATTGTACATGTAATAGATATGTCTGCATTAGAAGGTCGAGACCCATACGAGGATTTTCTAATGATTAATGATGAGCTTAAGCAATACAATCTCCGTTTACTCGAGCGACCACAAGTTGTTGTCGCTAATAAAATGGATATGCCAGAAGCAGAAGAAAACTTACGGGTGTTCAAAGAAAAATTGAATGAAGAATACCCTGTCTTTCCGGTTTCAGCTGTTACGAAACAAGGACTTCGTGACCTTTTAATTACCGTTGCTAATAAGATTGAGGAAACACCAGAGTTCCCTCTGCATGAAGAAACGGAAGATTCAACGCGTGTTGTCTATCGTCATGAGAAAACAGAGGTACCTTTTACAATAACGAGAGCTGACGATGGTGCATTTGTACTTTCTGGTGCTGAGCTTGAACGCTTGTTTAAAATGACCGATTTTTCTCGTGATGAATCAGTTAAACGATTTGCTAGACAAATGCGAGGAATGGGTGTTGATGAGGCTCTTCGTGAAAGAGGAGCTAAAGATGGCGACTTAGTAAGAATCATGAAATTTGAATTTGAATTTATTGATTAATTTCAAATTCTGCAATACCACCGAGGAAAAGCTGTCTCTTTGGAAGAGACAGCTTTTCATTGTATAAAGACATTTCTTGTTGTCAAAAGGTTTCGCCAATTTTATAATGAGTATAGCTCTTCGTTGAAAGAAGGTGAATATGGAATGGAATCTAGGAAGTCATTTTATCTTGTTCGAGAGGATATGCTTACTGATGCGATGGAAAAAACACTGGCAGCAAAAGAGCTTCTTGAACTAGGAAAAGTGAAAAAGATTAATGAAGCTGTCAATAAAGTTGGGCTAAGCCGAAGTGCTTTTTATAAATATAAAGATGGGATCTTTCCTTTTCATAAGGTGATTAAAGAAAAAATCATTACATTATCAATTATTTTAGTCGATCGTTCTGGGTCTCTTTCGCAATTATTAGGTAAAGTGGCAGAGACAGGTGCCAATGTATTAACGATCAATCAGACGATTCCTTTGCAAGGAAGAGCGCATATGTCATTATCAATAGATACAGCCCCAATGCAACTTGATTTAAATCAGTTAATGGATTGGCTTGAAGGATTAGATGTCGTAGAAAAGGTTGAACTAGTTGGTACTGGTTCGTAGAAAGGAGTTTTCACATTGAAAATTGGATTTTTAGGTCCAAAGGGTACCTTTACAGAAATGGCGGCTAGAGGTTTATTTGAACAGGGAGAATTTATTCCATATCGAACAATTCCATCATGTATGGATGCGGTTAAAGAGGGAGAAATCACAGTCGCGGTTGTCCCTATTGAAAATGCAATAGAAGGTTCTGTTAATCTTACGTTAGATTACTTAATTCATAAGCAAAGGCTTCCGATTGTTGGAGGGATTACTGTACCAATCGAACAGCATTTCCTTCTTAATCCGGATAAGCCAGAGGAGATAAAGGTTGAGAAAGTGATCTCTCATCCTCATGCAATAGCTCAATGTCATGATTTTTTATTAAAGCATTACCCAGAGGCTGAATGGGAATATATGAATTCGACAGGAGCTGCAGCTGAATATGTCAAGAACAACCCTGAATTACCTATCGCTGCGATAGCGAATGAAATAGCAGCCGAAGAATATAAATTAAATACTGCACATAAAAATATACATGATTTCACTAATAATCGAACGAGCTTTGTTGTACTAAGCAAAGAATCCACTAAAATAACCTTTAGCAAAGGGAATCATGTAGAAGATAAAACAACATTGATGGTAACGTTGCCTTCAGATTATTCAGGGGCCTTGCACCAAGTGTTATCTGCTTTTTCTTGGAGAAAGCTCAATTTAACGAAAATTGAATCAAGGCCAACAAAAACAGGTTTAGGTAATTACTTCTTTATTATTGATGTTGAAGGGATAATGGACGATGTCCTCATTCCAGGTGTGAAATCTGAATTAGAAGCACTTGGTTGTGGTGTAGAAATACTCGGAAGCTACCCATGCTACAACCTAGCAAAAAGCAAAGTGAATGCATAAAGACAAACAGACCAGGCCACTTTTGGCTGGTCTTGTTTGTCGAAGCAACAGTAGTGTTTGCTGGTTACTTTTTAATCATTTAGTATAAAGCCTTTCTCATTTAACGCATTCACAGCTGCATCAATTTTGGCTTTGTTATCAGCTTCAATTACATGTAGGTGGACACCATCTGTTAATTCAGAAAGTAAGGAAGATTGAGTTCGCTCAAGTTTGTTACAAAAAGTTTCGACGTCTAGTCGAGTTGATAGCATAAGTGAAGCGCTAATTTCACCATAAATAGCATGTTCGACAATCACCTGTTGTACTGTAACACCATGATCTACTAAAATAAAGAGT
This sequence comes from Halalkalibacter sp. HAAS-P014, assembly GCF_056619965.1. Classification (NCBI taxonomy): domain Bacteria; kingdom Bacillati; phylum Bacillota; class Bacilli; order Caryophanales; family Bacillaceae; genus Halalkalibacter; species Halalkalibacter sp. HAAS-P014. Next base: position 12,978 of record NZ_JBWQTV010000015.1, read on the forward strand.
TCTTCTTTTGTATGGTCAGGTGAATGTTTGCAGGCGATAATCTTTGAAACTCTCGGAGATGGATTATGTTTCATGTAGATGTATCCTTGTGCAGTAGCAATAATCGGGTGCTTTTTAGCTTTTAATATCGATATATCTTGAACGATCACTTGTCGACTTACATTAGCACGCTTCGCTAATTCACTGCCAGTTAAAGGTTCATCATGGTCTGTTAACCATTTAATAATGAATTCTCTTCTTTTTTCACCTAATATTTTTTTTTCGTCATTCACAATAAATCAAACCCCTTTTAAATCTAACAATACTTGTTTGAATGTATCAATAAAACGAATCACCTGCTCTTCTGTTGTCCAACGACCAAAGGTAATTCTAATGAGTTCATGTGCTTCGTCTCGCTTGCGTCCGATACTAATTAACGTACGCGGAGGCTCACTATCACCAACACGGCAGGCTGAACCAGTAGAAATAGCATACCCTTTTCTATTGCACTCAAGCATTGTTAATTGGCCCTCAACTCCTACAACCCGTAAACTAATATGAAAAGGCAGCCGACTACTAGGGTGCCCTTCAAAGTAAACTCTGTCATCATGTAAGAAAGCCTCGACAAACAAACGACGTAGTTCGTTTAATCTCTTCCTCTCGCTTGAAGCAAAAGGCTGGTATTCCTCAACAGCAGCGGCAAATGCAGCGATTCCAGGTACATTAACTGTACCAGCTCTGAAACCGAACTCGTGTGTAGTCCCAGGGAGAAATGGTTTCCAAGGAATCCTCTTATTCATATAAGCGGCTCCAACTCCTTTTGGTCCAAAGCACTTATGGGCACTCATGCTAATACTTGTTAAGAAATCAGTTGGAATAGGGATTTTGCCAAAAGTCTGGACACAATCACTATGAAAAAGTATATCATGCTTAGCGAGTAACTCACCAATTGCTTGTAAGTCTTGGATTGTACCTATTTCACTATTAGCATGAGCAATTGAAACTAAGACAGTGTCTTTTGTTAAGGTTGCTTCTAAGTCTTTAACAGTAACTTGTCCATAATGATTAACAGGAACATATAGAATCGTAAAACCAAACTGTTTTAAATAAGTCATCGCTTGTAAAACAGAGTGGTGTTCTCCTTTAGTTGTAATAATCGTTTTCCCTTTATGCATATGTGCAAATGCAAGTCCGGTTAAAGCTAGGAAGGTGGCTTCGGAACCAGAGCCTGTAAAGAAGATCTCATTTTTGTCTACATTTACAACATCTGCAATCGTTTTTCGACTTAACATTAAGATATCATCGCTTTCAAGTCCGCTATTATGCAAACTGCGACTGTTGGCAAAGAAATCTGTCGCAACCCGGTTATACGTTTCAAGAGCGTAAGGAGACATTGGAGTTGTTGCACTGTAATCGAAGTAAATCATTTTAGGACCCTCCTTCACTTTCGGAAAATTTCCATCATTTAATCAAAAAAAGCGCTTGTCACAACTCTTATTTTATGTAAAGATAAGTGACAAGACAACTGTAAATTGTATGGAGGAATGAAAATGGCTGATAAGGCAGTTGATGTCATCGTCATCGGAAGTGGGATTGCTGGTCTTATGACAGCTCATTTGCTAGCTGATCATATGAATGTGATAGTTATCACAAAGTCAGAACTAGATAGAAGCAATTCAAGTTGTGCTCAGGGAGGGATGGCAGCAGCCCTTAGTGAAGAAGACGATTGGAAAATTCATTTAGCTGACACTTTAAGGGCTGGTCAGGATCATCATAATTACAGTCATGTGCAAATGTTAGTAAAGCGAGCGCCGGCCATTGTTCAAACGCTAAATGAGCTAGGGGTACCATTTGATAAAAATGAAGATGGATCCATTGTTTTAGGAATGGAAGGTGCTCATCAAAAAAGGCGTATTGTCCATGTTAATGGTGATAAAACAGGTCAAGCTTTTACAAAGGCATTAATCAATGCAGTTTCAAATAGAATTACGATTTTAGAAAATACAATGGTTACAAAACTTCTGAAAAATGAAGGGAGAATTATTGGAGTACAAACCGAAAAAGAACGGATTTATGCAAAATCAACCGTTCTTGCAACAGGTGGAATAGGCCAATTATATTCTCACACTTCAAATGTTGATGAAGCAACTGGAGATGGCTTAGCACTTGCATTTCGCGCTGGAGCAACATTAATCGACATGGAATTTATTCAGTTTCATCCCACCTTATTAAAGGTTGAAGAAAATACGGCCGGATTAATAAGTGAAGCGGTCCGTGGTGAAGGGGCTCAGCTTATAGATGAGACTAACTCAAGGATAATGAAAAAGTATCGATTAAAAGAATTAGAATCAAGAGACACCGTTAGTAGGGAGATTCACCGATCATTAGAAAAAGGCAAGCAGGTCTTTTTAGATTGCCGTACCATTGATAATTTTTCACGGCGTTTTCCTGGGTTAACAGAGAGATGCGAACAAGCTGGAATTAACCCAGCTGTCACTCCTCTTCCTGTTGTCCCTGGTGCTCACTTTATTAGTGGAGGAATAGAGACTGACTCTTATGGACGAACGTCACTAGAAGGTCTTTATGCAGTTGGTGAAGTTGCATGTACAGGAGTTCATGGAGCTAATCGTCTTGCAAGTAACTCTTTATTAGAAGGTTTAGTTTTTGCTGAACAAGTTGCAAAGCATATTTCTGAGGCTAAATCCACTCTAAAACTAGCAAGGGTTTCAAAAGAAAAATTGATAACATTCTCGTTAAAACTTAGTTTACCTAATAAAGAAGAGATTAAACACTATATGACAAAATATGTTGGCATAGAAAGAGATCAACAAGGTCTCGAGGAAATGAAAAGGTGGTTAAATTCCTACATGCCATATTCCAGTCAAGTTGAATTGAATGATACACGTGACATGATTGAAGTTAAAAATATGTTGGTTGTCGCAGCATTAATAACAGAAGCCGCACTTCAAAGGACAGAGAGCAGAGGGGGTCATTACCGAAGCGATTTCTCAAGTCGTGATGACTCTAATTGGTTAGGTAACTATATTGCGCTTTCTAAAAGTAGAAGATCAGTAATTGTCGAGAAATCAAGAAGTCAACTATTAATGGAACATACCTAGGGGGAGAGGGAATGAACAGTTTAGTAGTAAAAAAACAATTGGAGAGTTTTTTTATTGAAGACATTGGCGAGGTCGACGTTACAAGTGAATCTGCTATATCACAAGAAGCTTATGGGAAAGCAAAAATTATTGCTAAAGCAACAGGAGTGATGGCAGGAGCCGAAATATTAGCAATTGGGTATGCCATTTTGAATTCAGATATTACTGTTCATGTCCTCGTGAAGGATGGAGAAGAATTCCAAAAAGGTGACACCGTTGCAACGTTACAAGGGAAGGTAAAAGACTTATTAGCAGGTGAAAGAGTACTATTAAATATTTTACAACGGATGTCAGGGATTGCAACGGTAACACGAACGGCTATTAACACATTAGACGATCAATCAATAAGAATTTGTGACACTAGAAAAACGACACCAGGTTTACGTATTTTTGAAAAATATGCAGTTCGCTGTGGTGGAGGATATAATCATCGCCGAGGGTTAAGTGACGCTGTTATGTTAAAAGAAAATCATTTGCTTGCTAGTGGTGGAATCACGAAGGCTGTTAATACTGTCCGAGCTCAAGTTGGCCATATGGTAAATATTGAAGTGGAAACAACGAATAGAGAAGAAGTATTAGAAGCGATCGAAGCGAAAGCAGACGTTATTATGTTTGATAATGCGACTCCTGAAGAAGTAGAAAAATATGTTCAATTAGTTCCAGACGGAATTGTTACCGAAGCTTCTGGAGGAATTAATCTTGATAGTCTTGCTGCATTTGGTGGGACAGGGGTCGATTATATATCGTTAGGTTTCATAACACATTCAGTAAAAGCTACAGATTTAAGCTTTTTACTAGAGGAGGGTTTTGAAAGATGAATTTTCTAGAAAAGCTTTCAACAATAGAACGTTTACCAGAACACTACCAAGAAATGTCCATTGATGAGAAACGGAAACGAATTGCTGAAGTGAAACGACAACTTGGAAATCGTTTGTTTATCCCTGGCCATCATTATCAACGTGACGAAGTGATCGAATTCGCTGATGTTACCGGTGATTCTCTTCAATTAGCGCAATTATCAAAAGCAAATAAAGAGGCAGAGTACATTGTTTTTTGTGGAGTTCACTTTATGGCTGAAACAGCAGATATGCTAACGTCTGATCACCAACATGTTATTTTGCCAGATCTTAAGGCAGGGTGTTCAATGGCAGATATGGCTGACATTGAACAAACGGAACATGCGTGGGTGGAGTTGGAAAAATTGTTTGGTGATACGATTTTACCTTTAACCTATGTCAATAGTACTGCAGCAATTAAAGCTTTTTGTGGTAGAAATGGTGGTGCAACGGTTACATCTTCTAATGCGAAATCAATGGTCGAGTGGGCATTTACGCAAAAAGAGCGACTTCTTTTTCTTCCTGATCAACATTTAGGACGAAATACGGCATTTGATTTAGGTATCAAATTAGAGGAAATGGCTGTATGGGACCCGATATCACGTGAACTTATTTATGATGGTCCTATAGAAAAGATTAAAGTAATACTTTGGAAAGGACATTGTTCTGTACATGAGAAATTCACAGTTGGACAAATAGAAGAATTACGGAAAGACTCTCCTAATACAAATATTATTGTTCATCCAGAATGTACATTTGATGTCGTACAAGCAGCTGATTTTAATGGTTCAACACATTATATTATTGAAACGATCAAGCAGGCTGAACCAGGAACGTCTTGGGCAGTTGGTACAGAAATGAACTTAGTGAATCGTCTTTCGAAGCAATATCCAGATAAAAACATCTTTTCGTTGAACCCTACGATGTGCCCTTGTCTTACTATGAACCGAATTGATTTAGATCATTTACTTTGGTCCTTAGAAGAATTAATTGAAGGCCGCCTTCATCATCCAATTACGGTAGACAAACAAACAACTAATGAAGGAAATTTAGCTTTAAAAAGAATGCTCGAACGCCCATCATAATGATGGGTTTTTTCTTTATAGATAGGCATAAACCTATTTTTTCCGACATAAGTTGTTCTGAGCCCCCTGAAATTTTAGGATTTTTCAATTTTCTTATTTTGTTCTAAAGCAATGATTCGTGTCAATTCGCCTACTTACACATAGGATGTAGGGAACGGTAAGAGGAGGGAAAGAAAACGTGAAAATTCATATTGTCCAGAAGGGTGACACACTTTGGAAATTAGCAGAAAAGTATGGTGTGGATTTCGAACAGCTGAAAGCAGCAAATACACAACTCTCCAATCCAGATATGATCATGCCAGGAATGAAAATTAAAATACCTACTGGCAGTGTCCCGGTGAAAAAAGAAATGCCAAAGGCACCAGTAAAAGAGGAACCGATTGTAAAGAAAGAGGCACCAAAGGCACCGGTAAAAGAGGAACCGATTGTAAAGAAGGAAGTACCAAAGCCTGTCGAAAAAGCACCAATGCCTGAAATGCCGAAAATGCCTGTAATGCCACAACAAATGGTTCAACCAACAAAAAAAACACATGTTGATTATAAGTCTTATGAAACCAATATCAACTTTTACAAGCCTCAGGTTAAAGCAAAAAAGGAAATGCCAACCGTTCATAAGCCACCTGTGGAGAAGAAAGTTGAACCCAAAAAAGAAGTAGTAAAACCCAAAAAAGAAGTTAAACCTAAAAAAGAACCTTATGTACCACCGAAAAAAAAATATGCACCAAAACCACAAGTAAAGCCAATGCAACCAAAACAATATGCACCAAAACCACAAGTGCAGCCAATGCAACCAAAACAATATGCACCAAAGGTACCTGTGCAACCAATGCAACCAAAACACTACACACCCAAAGTACCTGTGCAACCTAAAATGTATCAACAATATCAGCCAATTAGTCCATTAATGCCAGGCTGTGGACCATCAATGCCTTTTACGGGACCTCACTATTCTCAGCCAGCACCAACCTATAGTGCGCCTGGATCGATGCAGGGTTATCAGCAACCGATGCCACAGCAGCCAATGCCACAACAACCAATGTCGCAGCAACCGATGCCACAACAGCCAATGTCGCAGCAACCGATGCCACAACAGCCAATGTCACAGCAACCAATGCCACAACAGCCAATGTCACAGCAACCAATGCCATTCTATCCGGATCAACAATCTTATCAAGCACCTCACCAAACGATGCCGTTTTATCCTCAGACTCAATCAATGCAGCACCCTACAATGGGATCAAGTGGGTGTTGTGGGCCATCGCAACCAATCATGTATGGTCCTAGTGGGAACGTGAGACCTATAAGTGAATATGAACAACAACCAATCAATGGCTATCATGAATCAGATGATTATGATGATTAATATGGAAGAGTAAAAGCAATTATAAATGTCCCCTACTACTATCAGCAGACTGTCTGTCGTTAAATTTGGATAGTATGCAAGGGGACAGAACTTTTAATAACTTGACTGTTTTTTTGTGATGGAACGTTAACCAAGAAGTAACAGTGTAAAGAAAGCCCCGACTAGCCAAGATAATTGGTGAAAGGGGGAATTAAAAAATGAAAAAAATCGCAATGTCAGTAGCAACAGCAACGATGCTTTTAGGTGGTCTTGCTGGATGTGGTGTAGATAACCAAGCAACAGATATGGGAGCAAATCAACAAACAGGTATTCATGCACAAGATATGCGTGGTGGAGGAGCTACTACAGGACGCCACCAAGGGGAAGGTCCTATAACTGATATGATGACACCTGATCGTGGTGCAGGAACTACAGGTTATGGTGGAGTAACAGGTCAAGGACAAGCAGGACGTACAGGTAATGCACTTCATCGTGGCGAAGCGTTCGGTGGAGCTGGACAAGCTGGTGGCCAAGGACTATTTGGAGGCAATAACCAAGTAGGTCAATATGGTGGATTGTTTAGAGGGCAAGAACGAGGAGGAACATGGCTTGGAGGACAAGACCATGTAGGTACTGCAGGTGAAGGGCAAACACGTACTCACCTAAACAACTTCCAAACTCGTGGAACAGGTAACACTGGGATGTTCGGTACTCATGGAACACAAGGTACTCAAGGAATCACAACTCGTCAAAGAACTGATGATCCTGGAATGGGACGTGCTGGATTAACTCGTCAAACTCCACGCGATGGAATTCATGCAACTGATCGAGGAACAGGGCGAGCTGGGTTAACTGGTGGAAATCGTCCAGGAATGGTTGACGAGGACGGAATATTACGTGGTAGAGCTCGACAAGGAACTGGTGCTTTAGACGTTACTCAAGGACATCGTCGTCAAGGTGTAACAAATCAAGCAACACGTGAGCATGGGAATGTAAAACAAGGCACAAGAGCACAAACTGAACGTGGTAACCGTACGGGAGTTAACCAAGGTCAAGGTGCTCAAGGTACTGTGAATTATCATAAAGATTATGATGGTAAAACAGTACAGCGTTTAACTCAACGACTTGAACGTATTGATGGTGTTGACGAGGCGCGCGTAGTAATCCATGATGATGACATTGTTGTAGGGATTACAGCAACAGATGATAAAGATGATGTAAAAGATAAAGTTGAAGATAAGGTGAAAGATTTAACAGATGATAAAGATGTAACGGTTGTTACTGATTCTGATGCAGTTGGTCGCATTCGCACAATGGATAATGAATTACGAACTGGAGCAGCTTTTGAGGAAGTTGGAGCAACCTTTACGGAAATGCTTCGCGATCTAGGCCGAGCTGCTGGTCGTCCTTTTGAACGTACACGTTAATAGTAAAAAAAGCAGTGGGGGGAAATAACCCTACTGTTTTTTAGCTTCTTTTGAAAAAATAGTAATGGATGAATATAACTATCAATTATAGGAGAAGATTAGCCTATAGTGGAAGTATTTATATATTTTTGATGGTGGTGAAGAGCTGATGCAATCAAGACGAACTCAGCGAAAAAGTATTTATTCATTACTTCTTAGCTTAGGTTTAGTGGTTTTTGGTTTTCTGCTATGGAATACAGCTGTTATTGAAGGAAGACAGGGAACAGAAGCAAAAAATCAAACTGAACAGTCGGAAGCATATGAAGTCATGGGACCTCAAACCATTGATGTTATTTTAGAAAGAGTTTATTTAGACGGTGAAACAAGTCAAGAACATATTCAAGAAACAATTTGGTCAATGGAAGATTTTTGGGCATTTTATCAAGATTGGAATTTAATTGATCAAAATGAAAATGAGATGGTGTTTAGAAAGGAAATTAATGATATCTCACCTTTATTAAAAGTAAATGGTTATTTTGGTATTACAGATGATGGCATCCTTTCTATTTATGAAGGTGACCCCAATGAAGAAAGGGTCATTCAGTCGTTTTTTCAGCTGGATACAACTAAGTTAAAAAGTCAGGAACATTCTGAGTTGAGAAAAGGAATACCAGTTCAAGACCTGCAACATTATGAAGAGGTATTGCAAGTATTTGGGCAATATAAATCAAAGCAAATATAAGCTAGAGGGGTGATTCAAGTTGGATCACCCTTTATTTGTGAATAGCTTGAAACAGAAAAGGGAAAAATCAACCTTTTTGGGTTAAGTCTATGCTAAAATAGAAATAAACGTTCGTATTTAGAAGGGGAGAAAGTTTTTGATTGAATATGTACATGGAATGTTAGTCGATATTGATACGCAATATGTGGTAATTGATCATAATGGGTTAGGATACCAAATATATTGTCCTAATCCATATCGATTCCAAAGCAAATTAAATGAATCAGTTCAAATTTTTACATACCAGTACGTTAGAGAAGATATCCTTCGCTTATATGGTTTTGAAACGAAAGAAGAAAGAGCATTATTCGAAAAACTTTTAAATGTTTCTGGAATTGGCCCTAAAGGTGCATTGGCAATTTTAGCGACGGGGGAACCGGAACATGTTGCCTATGCTATTGAAGAAGAGGATGAATCATTTCTTGTTAAGTTTCCGGGTGTAGGTAAGAAAACAGCAAGACAGATCATATTAGACTTAAAAGGGAAGTTAGAGGATTTTGCTCCAAATTTATTTAATCAAGCCGGAGTAACGGAAAGTAAAAACAATCATTTATCTAAAGGAAATGCTGATTTAGATGAGGCGTTTGAGGCATTGCGAGCACTTGGATATGTGGAAAAAGAATTGAAAAAGGTTCGCCCTCATTTAGAGGAAGAAGATATGACAACAGATGGGTATATTAAAAAAGCCCTTCAGCTGTTGTTAAACGGTTAGAAAACGGGGGGAAGAAACGTGGAAGAACGAATGGTATCGGCGGAGGAGCAAGGATTGGAGGACTCTATTGACCAGCGTATCAGGCCACATAAACTCCATCAATATATCGGTCAGAAGAAAGTAAAGGAAAATCTACAAGTATTTATGGAAGCGGCAAAAATGCGTGAAGAATGTCTTGACCACGTTCTCCTGTATGGCCCTCCTGGTCTTGGAAAAACAACACTATCTGGAATTATTGCAACTGAAATGGGTGTACAAATGAGGACTACTTCAGGACCTGCCATTGAGAGGCCTGGAGATTTAGCGGCTATTTTAACGGCACTTGAACCAGGTGATGTACTTTTTATCGATGAAATTCACCGTTTAAATAGGATGGTTGAAGAAGTTCTATACCCGGCGATGGAGGATTTTTGCCTTGATATAGTTATCGGTAAAGGACCAACTGCCAGGTCAGTTAGATTAGATTTACCACCGTTTACACTTGTAGGTGCAACGACGCGTGCGGGGATGTTGTCGGCCCCACTAAGAGATCGTTTCGGTGTACTCGCAAGATTGGAGTATTATACGGAGGAAGAATTAGCGATCATTGTGAATCGAACAGCTGAAATATTTCAAACCGAAATAAATAAAGAGGCAGCTTTAGAAATTGCAAGAAGGTCTAGAGGAACCCCTCGGATTGCTAATCGACTATTACGTCGAGTACGAGATTTCGCGCAAGTAAAAGGAAACGGTTCAATTACACTTGAGATCGCCCAAGATTCCCTCGAACAATTGCAGGTAGATCGATTAGGACTTGATCATATTGACCATAAATTATTATATGGGATGATTGAGAAATTTCGTGGTGGCCCAGTAGGTCTTGAGACCATCTCTGCGACGATTGGTGAAGAGCCGGATACGATTGAAGAAGTGTATGAACCTTATTTGCTTCAAATCGGTTTTATCCAACGAACTCCACGAGGGAGAATGGTGAGTCCCGCATGTTATGAACATTTTAATCTGGAGGTACCAAAGCAATGAGTACATTTCCGAAAGTTTTAATTGCAATCGGGGTAGTGTGTATCATTATTGGAGTGATTTGGCTTTTAGTTGGTCGATTTATTCCTATTGGCAAACTTCCAGGAGACATCATTATTAAGCGTGAGAATTCAACTTTTTACTTTCCTATTGTTACTAGTATTATTATTAGCATTGTTTTATCTTTGCTTTTCTTTGTTATCGGGCGCTTCCGCTAATAGTTGCATCGCGCTTAGAGTTTAGGTATGATAACAAAGATAAAAATGAAGAGTGGATACTTATAAAAAAGGTGAAAAAATATGAATGTAGATCAATTTGATTTTCAGTTGCCAGAAGAATTAATAGCTCAGACGCCGCTTCCAGACAGGACGGCGTCTCGTTTACTTGTCCTCGATCGGAAAACGGGAGAAACAAAAGATCGGAATTTTTTATCGATTATTGAGGAGCTCAACGAGGGAGATTGTCTAGTACTAAATGATACACGTGTGCTTCCTGCAAGGCTTTTTGGGGTGAAGAAAGAGACAGGTGCAAGTATAGAGGTTCTTTTATTAAAACAGCTTGAGGAGGACCAATGGGAAACATTGGTTAAACCTGCGAAGCGAATTAAAGTTGGATCTGTAATTGAGTTTGGTGATGGGCTTTTAAGTGCGACATGCATTGGAGAAGCTGAACATGGTGGAAGAATTTTAAAGATGGATTATAAGGGGATCTTTCACGAAGTGTTAGACGAGCTAGGAGAAATGCCTTTACCACCATATATTAAAGAGACACTGCCAGACCAAGAACGATATCAAACCGTTTTTGCAAAAAATCGTGGGTCTGCAGCAGCCCCGACAGCTGGATTGCATTTTACCAAAGAGTTACTTCAAAAAATTGAAGAAAAAGGAGTCCATATTGCTTTTATTACGCTCCATGTTGGTCTTGGAACGTTTAGGCCTGTTAGTGTGGAGAACATTGAAGAGCATGAAATGCATGCCGAGTTTTATCAAATGAGTGCCGGTACTGCGAGGCTTTTGGAAATGGTTAGAAATAACGGAGGACGAATTGTTGCCGTTGGAACAACTTCTGCGCGAACTCTTGAAACAATTATGAAAGAGCATGGGCATTTTCAGGAAGCTTCAGGTTGGACTTCGATTTTTATTTATCCAGGGTATGAGGTTCGAGGGTTTGATGGATTATTAACTAATTTCCATTTACCTAAATCAACCTTAGTTATGCTCGTTAGTGCGTTTGCTAGTAAAGAGTATGTACTAGCTGCATACAAACATGCAGTAGAAGAGAAGTATCGTTTCTTTAGTTTTGGAGATGCGATGTTCATAAAATAGAAGGAGGATTAGGATGACAGCAATAACGTATGAGCATATAAAAACGTGTAAGCAATCCGGGGCAAGACTTGGGCGAGTTCACACACCTCATGGTACGTTTGAAACTCCAATTTTTATGCCTGTAGGTACACTTGCGACGGTAAAAACAATGAGTCCAGAAGATCTTTATGATATGAATGCGCAAATCATTTTAAGTAATACATATCATTTGTGGTTAAGGCCTGGTCATGATATTGTGAAAGAAGCTGGTGGTTTGCATAAATTTATGAATTGGAATCGCCCAATTTTAACAGATTCTGGTGGATTTCAGGTCTTTAGTTTAAGTGACTTGCGTAAGATAGAAGAAGAAGGTGTTCATTTTCGTAACCACCTTAATGGGGACAAGTTATTTCTTAGTCCTGAAGGAGCAATGGAAATTCAAAATGCTCTAGGATCAGATATCATGATGGCTTTTGATGAATGTCCACCATATCCAGCCGAGTATGACTATATGAAGAAATCTGTTGAACGGACAAGCCGTTGGGCTGAACGTTGTGTCAAAGCGCATGCACGTCCGAAAGATCAAGGTCTATTTGGAATAGTTCAAGGTGGGGAATATGAGGATTTACGTAAACAAAGCGCGCAGGACTTAGTATCATTAGATTTTCCAGGTTATGCGATCGGTGGTTTATCTGTTGGAGAACCTAAAGACGTGATGAACCGTGTGCTTGAATTTACAACACCTCATTTACCGGAAAATAAGCCACGATATCTAATGGGAGTAGGGTCTGCGGATTCACTAATTGACGGTGCAATTCGTGGAATTGATATGTTCGACTGCGTCTTGCCAACTAGAATCGCACGGAATGGGACATTGATGACGTCAACAGGCAGATTAGTTGTTCGTAATGCTAAATATGCTCGTGATTTTAGACCGTTAGATGAGAATTGTAATTGCCATGTTTGTCAAAATTACTCAAGAGCTTATATTCGTCATTTAATTAAGTGCGAAGAAACGTTTGGATTTAGACTCACATCTTATCATAATTTATATTTTCTGCTAAACTTAATGGAGCAAGTTAGACAGGCGATACGAGAAGATCGGTTACTGGACTTTAGAGAAGAGTTTTTTGAACAGTATGGTTTTAATAAACCGAATGCGAAAAACTTCTAAGTAAATTTCATAAGCAGCTTTTCTTGAAATGTCTAGATATATAGTTAGTATCATTGTACAATCTTTTTAGGAGTCTTTAACAGCTATTTTATTAATGAAAGGGGGGAAACAGATGGAACTTTTTGGAACGTTACTTCCGCTAATTTTAATGTTTGCGATTTTCTACTTCTTACTTATTCGCCCGCAGCAAAAGAAGCAAAAGCAAATTCGCGAAATGCATAGTGCGCTGCAACGTGGTGATAAAATTGTCACGATTGGTGGGTTACATGGTACCATTGATGCAGTGGATGAAGAGACAGTTGTTATTCTAGTTACTGATAATCGAAAGCTCACTTTTGACCGTGCAGCTGTTCGTGAGATTGTTAATCCGGATTGATTTGGTACATAAGAAAGCGCAGCGATGTTCGCTGCGCTTTTTTTTAGGATTTATTGCTGCTAAGGTTAACACCGATAATGCCTCCAATGGCAGCGGCAACCATATAACCAACATGATAAAGATACTGCTCATTAGTGAAGCCTTGGTTGTAACCGAGGTACTGAATTAAGAAAGTTAAGACAGAGAAGAGAATAGCTGTAGTAGCTCCTGCTATCCAGCCTTTTTCTTTTGCTTTTGCTCCTGATATGGTCCCCCCAAAAAACATTGCAACAAACGCTACAACTGTAATGAGCCAACTGACAGAATGCTCCGTTAAAGAAGTGAAAGATAATACAATAGAAACAACTAAGCTGAACGATAAAGCGATAATCAGAATGGATGTTAGGCCAAATAATACGGCCGGAAAAAAACCACGGTAGGTCAATATAAACTCTCCCTTCACTTATAATAAATTCCACCTTACTAAAGCTTATTCAGGCTTGTATAGAATAGACTCAAAATTTGATTAATTTAAAACAGACAACAGATTAAGTCTTCAATTAGTTGTTTGTGCAATAACTGTCGTAAACTGGCTTCTTTTAGGACAGTCTCCGAAATGGACATGTTTTTTTGAGGCTTGTCATAGGATGGTAGTAATGAGCGCGCGCGGAATAGGGTTATAGAAAAAAGCAGAAAAGACCGTTTCCGTAGCCTCGGGATCATGGGGGGAGAGGAGTACAGACATGGGGGTAACCTTAGCTTTAACTATTTTTCTTTTCAGTTACTTTTTCATCATTACAGAAAAATTAAATCGAGCTGTTATTGCCTGCTTTGGTGGTGTGCTCATGCTTGTATTTGGTGTGTATGAAATAGACTCTGCTTTTTTACATCATATCGATTGGCATACGATCACACTTCTTTTAGCAATGATGATTTTAGTCTCGATAACGAGCCAAAGTGGCTTTTTTGAGTATGTAGCTGTGTCATTAGCTAAGTGGGTTAATGGGCATCCAGTTGCGCTGTTGATTGTGATTTCAACTCTAACAGCATTCGGTTCAGCGTTTCTCAATAATGTTACAACAGTTTTATTAATTGTACCAATAATCTTCACGCTCACTTCTTTACTTAAACTTCCTGCAGTACCATTTTTATTAACGATTGTTATGGCATCCAATATCGGAGGTACGGCAACGTTAATAGGGGATCCACCTAACTTGATGATTGGTCAAGCTGTAGAGCATTTAACTTTTAATGATTTTTTAATCCATCTAAGTCCTGTAGTTATTATTATTTTTGCTGTTGTAATGGCTGGACTTGTGGTTTTGTATCGGAAGCAATTAGTGGTAACGAGAAATGACCAAGCAAAGCTCTTAGCGATCAACCCAACTACATATATAAAGAATCGAAAACTCCTGATTAAATCAGTATCAGTCTTGACACTGACAACAACAGGTTTTATTATTCAACCTTTTCTTCATGTCGAATTGACGAGTATTGCAATGGTTGGTGCACTTTTACTTATGTTAATTACACATGAAGAACAAGATATGGAGGAGGTCTTTCGTTCTGTAGAGTGGGTGACACTCTTTTTCTTTATTGGCTTATTTATGCTTGTTGGTGGCCTAAAGGAAGTCGGGATTATCGACGAAATAGCGAAGTCCATCATTTACTATACAGAAGGTGATTTGCCTAAGACGGCTCTCTTTATATTGTGGGGATCAGGTATTTTATCAGGATTTGTTGATAATATCCCGTTTGTTGCAGCGATGATTCCAGTTATTCTGGAGTTTCAGGAGTTTGGAATGAGCAACCTAGACCCTTTATGGTGGGCGCTAGCATTAGGTGCTTGTTTAGGAGGTAATGCAACGATTATTGGTGCAACTGCCAATGTAATTGTTGCTGGGATGGCTGTGAAGGCGAAACATCCATTTAGTTATTTAGAATTTCTAAAAGTTGGTTTACCGATTGCGCTTTTGTCATTTGCAATTTCTACTGTATATTTGTACGTTCGTTACCTTGCTGACTTTATGTAGAGAAAAATACCAAAAGCTACAAATCATGTGTTTCTTCTCCCTTGGTCATACTAACCATTAGACATCAATAGGGTCACAGGGAGGAGTATACGATGGATTACATGACAATCATGCTGCGAACAATATTCATCTACTTCATTATTCTCTTTGTGCTAAGGTTTATGGGGAAACGTGAGATAGGGCAGCTGTCTGTATTAGACTTTGTTGTTTCCATTATGATTGCAGAGCTTGCTGTAGTATCAATTGAAAATATCGAAGTTCCGATGATGTATTCAATCATTCCAATTGTTATTTTGTCAGTTATTCAGATTGGACTGGCGCTTGTTTCATTAAAGAACAATCAATTACGTAAATTAATTGATGGAAAACCATCCGTATTAATAAATGAAGGAAAGATCGATGAACATGAAATGAGAAAGCAACGATATAACTTTGATGATCTCCTAGTACAATTAAGGCAAAATAAAATAAACAAATTATCAGATGTGGAATTTGCTATTTTAGAACCATCAGGTAAATTGTCAGTAATTGAAAAACATGAAGAACATGATGATAGCTATGTTCCGAAATTGCCTTTACCGTTAATACTGGATGGAGAGATTCAACATGAACATTTAGAACAAATAAAACAAACACAATTGTGGCTTCGCCAGCAAATGCGTAAATTAGGGTACCGAGATATTAAAAAGATCTCCTACTGTGCATTGAAGGACCGAGATACTTTTTTTGTTGATTTAAAAGATGAAAAGTAACCAAGCTTGGATTTTCTAGAATAAGGAGAATCCAGCTTGGTTTTTTGCTGTTGTTAAACGTAGTTCATTTAAAGGGAAGGTTGGAAAGGAAAGAAAAGAGAAGAGAAGGACTCCAGAGAATGGAGAATCCTTCTTTTAGGTGGAATTATTTACGATTTAGGAATGAAAGTGTTGATCCATTTTCCAATCACGGGTATACGGAGTGCTTCCTCATTTTTTACTAACCCAAGTAATAACATAAGAGCACTATAGAAAATCACTGTAATACTAATTGAGAGTAAGGTTTGCCATAGTTGAGACAAGGAAGTAAATGCAAAATTCATTAATAGATATCCAATCCAAGTAGATGCAGCGATTAAAATGATGGATTTGACAATCATTTTGGTTTCGATTGTAAAGCTGATTGTTTTCGCAACTGATGCAAAATGAAGTAACGTAACTAATACGAAGCCAATTACAACGGCAAGTGCCGCCCCCATTATCCCTAATTCAGGCCTAGAGGCTAGGACAAAGATGGCAGCCATTTTGATTACTGCACCAAATAGACTGTTCATCATCGCAGCTTTAGCTAAATCTAAGGCTTGCAAAGCCGCTTGCAAAGGACCTTGAAAATACAGGAAGATACTAAAAGGAGCCATAAGTTTTAAATAGGTTGCCACAGTAGGGGCACCGTACATCAAATCCATAATTGGTTCAGCATAAACATATAAAATAACTGCTGATACTCCTCCTGAAAGAAGAGCTAATCGCAATGCTTGATTTAAACGATGATGGATCGTTTTATAGTGTTTTCGGGCAGCGGCCTCACTAATAGCAGGGACAAGTGAGACTGAAAGTGAGTACGTTATAAAGGTAGGTAACATTAAAACTGGAATAACGAAACCTGCAAGTTCTCCATATTGCCTTGTTGCCATAACGGTGGCAACACCAGCGAGGGCTAAGCTCTGAGCGACAATAATAGGTTCAAAAAATAAAGAAACCGATCCGATTAAGCGACTTCCAGTTGCAGGTAATGAAATGGCCATTAAATCTCTAAATGTTTGTTTACCTTCTTTTGCATAAGAGAAAAATTGTTTGCGAACACGGAAGCGTTTGTTCTTTTTAAACATGTATATCATAAACAACAGAGATGCAAGTTCGCCTATTACAACTGAAGCCATCGCGCCAGCGGCAGCGTATTCAACCCCCATTGGTAAAAAAGCGCTGGTCATTACGGCAACAAGAACAATTCTGACTACTTGTTCAATTACTTGTGAAAAAGCAGTTGGTTTCATATTTTGTCGTCCTTGGAAATAGCCACGCATAACTGAAGAAAGAGCGACAATTGGTACAATTGGTGCAATAGCAACAAGTGGATAATATGCTCTTGCATCGGTTAAAAGTGTATTTGCAATAAAAGGAGCAAAGCTAATCATGGCAATTGTAAAGATAATACTGAGAAGACTTGTAATTGCAAGAGAAACAACAAGGATTCGTTTAATTCTTTGACTGTCTTTTTTCGCTTCGGCTTCTGCAACTAATTTTGAAATTGCTACAGGAAGGCCTAATTGGGTTAATGTGATGACTAGAAGCAATGTCGGAAAAGCCATTTGATAAAGGCCGACCCCTTCAGCCCCCATGATCCTAGCAACTACAATTTTATTCACAAAGCCTAAAAATCTTGTGATAAGACCGGCGATAATTAGTATGAGTGCCCCTTTAAGAAATGTTTGCTTCGTCATGTATAGTCCCTACCTTCATAAAAAATGATGGATATTTCGCGCTATTATTTATATGCTTAATAGTGGGTCAAGCATGACAAGTACTTCCAGATTCAATTCAACTTTGGAGGGGCGGATACAGTGAAAGAATCGATTCAAGAGTTTGTTTTTGAACATTTTGGATTTTTACCACCTGAATTAATCGTTGTTTTGATCTCGGCTTTACCTATCTTGGAGTTGCGTGGAGGGATTCCTATTGCGCATCAACTTGGATTGTCCATTTGGGAGGGATTGTTTTATGCGATAATGGGGAATTTGCTACCAATTCTAGCAATCTTATTATTGTTTCAACCAATTAGTAAATGGCTATTAAGATTTGAAATTTACAGGAGTATTTATGATTGGTTGTACAATCGAACGATGGAAAAGAGTGACAAGGTTGAAAAGTTTGGTGCGTTAGGTCTGATTTTATTTACGGCAGTACCACTACCGACTACCGGTGCTTACTCAGCGAGCTTAGCTGCGCTTCTTTTTTTCATTCCATTTAAATATGCTTTTTCAGCTATTGCTACAGGGGTAGTTATTGCAGGCATTGGTATAGGGAGCATTATGTATTCAGTTTTTTAAAGGGGGAAGGACAGTGGAAAGACAGCAATTTGAGATTTGGCGTAGCGATGTTAAACCAGCTATTGATAGTAAAGTTGATGAGCTTCATATGCTTGGCTATGATCGAGTTAATGAGGATGAAGTGTGGGAGTGCGTTTTATATCAATTAAGGAAAAAGAAAGAATTTATTCATATACACAGCTTTGTTAATGAACTATTGACCTTAAAGCCGCAAACATTTATGACTTGGTTGACCGTAAATGCATATAAAGACCCTACTGACTGGTTTTCTGAAATGGAAAGCTAATCAAGTGATGGTTTGTTCTTAATTATTTTCCTCAATTCGTAATATTTGTTTACTAGCCTCCTTTTGAGTGAGCTCAGAGGAGGCTTATGTGCTAGGAGTATACGCAAAGATAATTTTTTATTTTATCACCTAATATAGGAGTTAAAGCGTGTTTCCAAAGCACGGTTCTAGCATAAATTGACAGAGATTTTCTATAAAAGATATAATGGAGCTATTGTGTCTGTGAAGAACAAAATAGTCTGTTTCATGAAGGAGGCAGAAAAAGAGTATGGTGAAAAAAGGAAGGATTTTTGCTTTTTTCCTTATAGTTGCTATTCTAGCAGGGGTTATAAGTACAACCGTTATGGGGGTAGCAAAGGAAATTAAGCTAGGTCTTGACCTTCAAGGTGGATTTGAGATTCTTTATGAAGTCAAACCGGCTCACGAAGGTGATGTGATTGATAATGAGGCACTTCGAGCAACAGTGAGTGCTCTTAACCAACGGGTTAACGTTTTAGGAGTTTCGGAACCGAACATTCGTATTGAGGGGGATGACCGGATTCGTGTTCAACTAGCTGGAGTTGCAGACCAAGCAACGGCTAGGGAGTTACTCGCTACCGAAGCTAGCTTGACGATACGAGATGTTCATGACGAGATCTTAGTAGATGGGGCTGATTTACGTCAAAATGGGGCTAGTTCCTCGTTTCATCCGGATACAAATGATCCGATTGTAACATTAACATTAGAAGATGCACGTCAAATGGAGGAAGTTTCTAGAGAGATGCTAGCAAGACCTCCGGCAGAGAACTTACTCGTTATGTGGCTGGACTTTGAAGAAGGGGTAGATTCTTATGTCGAGGAAGCTTTAAAAGCAGATCCTAAATACCTCTCTGCGGCAACGGTACGAGAAATTATTTACTCTAACACAGCAACGATAAGTGGGAACTTTACGCTTGAAGAAACCCAATTCCTCGCTGAAGTGTTAAATGCAGGTGCGCTTCCTGTTCAACTTGAGGAAATGTATTCTAATTCTGTTGGTGCTTCTTTAGGGGAGCAAGCGATGGAGAAGACGGTTTATGCAGGTTTTATTGGTGTGGCGTTCATTTTTGCTTATATGCTTTTCTATTATCGCTTTATGGGCATAATTGCTGTAGTTACACTTAGTGCATATATTTATATTGTATTGCTTGTGTTTAATTGGATGAATGCCGTGCTTACATTACCAGGAATTGCAGCACTTATTTTAGGTGTTGGGATGGCAGTTGATGCGAATATCATTACATATGAGCGAATAAAGGAAGAGATAAGGTCAGGAAAATCGATTATGTCTGCCTTTAAAGCGGGTAGCCGTCGATCGCTGTCAACGATTCTTGATGCCAATATCACAACGATTCTAGCTGCAACTGTATTATTCTCTTATGGGACGAGCTCTGTACAAGGTTTTGCTGTGATGTTAATTGTTAGTATTCTAACAAGCTTCCTTACGGCGGTCTACGGTACAAGGCTGTTATTAGGACTATGGATAAATAGCCGTGCACTTAATAAGAAGCCCCGTTTGTTTGGTGTGAAGGAAGGTGAAATCAGTGAGCTTTAATTTCCAAAATAAAGAAATAGATTTCGTGAAGCACCGGAAAAAGTTTTTCGCCTTCTCAGGAATTTCTACACTTGTAGGGATCATATTATTGCTTACACTTGGACTAAATCTCGGGATAGACTTTGAAAGTGGTTCGAGAGTTGACTTGCTTTCTTCTGAACCATTAACAGAAGAAAGAGTAATGGACGACTTTGAGCAAATAGGGTTTACACCTGATGATGTCCAACTTGCAGGAGATAATGCTGAAATGGCGAGTGTTGGTTTCATTGGTGTATTAAACCCAGATGAAATTAATGAAATACAAGCATTTTTTGCAAATGAGTACGGACATGAACCGAGCGTAAGTACAGTCGATCCGATCATTGGCCATGAACTTGCGCAAAATGCATTAATTTCTGTATTAATTGCTTCAGTCGGTATTATCATTTACGTGACAATACGATTTGAGTTATTATACGGTCTCGCTGCCATTGTTGCTCTACTGCATGATGCATTCTTTATTATTGCGGTATTTAGTTTATTGCAAATTGAAGTAAATGTACCATTTATTGCAGCGGTGTTAACGATCGTAGGTTATTCGATTAATGATACGATTGTAACGTTTGATCGCATTAGAGAGAACATGAAGCTAGCTAAACGGGTAAAGGGGTTTGAAGATTTAGCAAGAATTGTTAATACTAGTTTGGTTCAAACGTTAGCTCGTTCAATTAATACTGTGTTAACAGTTGTATTTGCAGCATTAGCGATATTTATTTTCGGTGGTGAAGCGATTCGTTCCTTTGCGTTTGCCTTGTTAATTGGGTTAATAGCAGGAACTTACTCATCGATGTTCCTTGCATCCCAGTTATGGTTGGTTTGGAAGGTAAAGCAATTGAAAAAGAAAAAGTTCAAGTCCCAGCAGCAACCTGAAGGAGAACCAACGACTTAAGAAAGAGTGGCCGTGTCGCTCTTTCTTTTTTGCTTGGAAAACTAGAATGTTCTTATAAAAATGAATGAGTGGATTGTTTGATGGTAAAATAAGTACAGTAGATTTTTCGTTATACGATAATATGACCATGATAAAGTAGGTGTTGGTGTGTCTGAAGCAGATGTGCGATATCGGAAAGTTAGGTTTGCTGCATGGGTGGGAATTGTTGGTAATATTGTTTTAGCAATTTTAAAAGCGGTTATTGGAGTAATGGCAAACTCTCGAGCGTTAGTGGCGGATGCAGTTCATTCTGCTTCCGATGTTGTCGGCTCAGTTGTCGTTTTAATTGGAGTACGTGCAGCGAAGTTACCTCCTGATCGTGACCACCCATATGGGCATGGGAAAGCGGAGTCTGTGGCAGCAATTATTGTTGCTGTATTGCTATTTATTGTTGCTTTTGAAATCGCACTTGGTGCTTTTCAATCATTTTTTGAGCCAGTTGTAGTACCTAAGATTATTGCTATATATGCAGTGGTATTTTCAATTGTTGTAAAAGAATTAATGTTTCGCTATAAGTATCAATTGGGTAAAAAGTATAAGAGCGAGGCATTAATGACAGATGCATGGCATCATCGTTCAGATGTGTTTTCTTCTTTTGCTGCTTTAATTGGGATTGGTGCAGCAATACTTGGAGGACACTTGAATGTTTCTTGGCTAGTTTACGGTGACTCAATTGCTAGTGCATTTGTTGCGATACTTATTGGTAAAATGGCCTGGACACTCGGAAAGCAATCCATTCACAATGCCCTAGATCATGTTCTTCACGAAGAAGATACAGTTGAGATGAAAAAGGCAGCAGCAAATGTTGAAGGAGTACTTAATATTGATGAGTTTTTTGCAAGAGAACATGGTCATTATGTCATCATTGATATTAAAATTGCTGTTGAGCCTACTATTACGGTTGAGGATGGTCATGCAATTGGAAAGCGCGTAAAAGCTAGGCTGCTGGAAGAGAAAAATGTTCATGATGTGCTCGTTCATATTAATCCTTATAAAGAACATGGGAAGAGAAATGGAAAGGAGTAAAAATGAATGAGAGGACAATGGAGTTTAATTCTTGGTTTAATTGCAGCTGTCATTATCGCGATTTTTGCCGTTATTAATGTTGAGGCAGTGCGAGTTAATTATTTATTTGGAACAGCTGAATGGCCTTTAATCCTTATTATTTTAGGTTCAGTTTTAATGGGGGCAATCATAGTTGGAGCAGTTGGGATGGTTAGGATTTACCAATTGCAAGCTGAGATTAAACAATTAAAAAAAGGGAAACATCCAGGTAAAGGTGACCAGTTGAATGAAACTGGTAAAGAGGCAGACCAAAGCATAAATAATGAGGAAGTTCCCCTAAAAAACACTGGAAAATATCAGTCTGATGAAAAGAGTGACTGAACATTGTAACCCCTTGAATGCTCCTGTATAATGGATTATTCAAGGGGTGTTTCTATGTTAAAACCAAAAGCAAGATGGAGAGTGAAAGAACAAGCATCCAATCGCGTAGATGAGTTAGTGAGTGAGTTAAACATTGCTCCTTTAGTAGCTACTCTCCTTATTAATCGAGGAATAGACACGGTAGAGGCGGCAAAAAGGTTTTTAAATAAAGAAGAAATGGTTTATCATGACCCATTTTTATTAGATGATATGGAACAGGTTGTGACGAGGATTCGTGCTGCAGTCGAGCGCAATGAGCGAATTCTTATTTTTGGTGATTATGATGCAGACGGTGTAAGTAGTACAGCAGTTATGTACTTAGCCTTACAATCTATAGGAGCTAAGGTAGACTATTATATACCAAATCGTTTTACGGAAGGTTATGGACCTAATGAGCCAGCAATTAGACAAGCAAAAGAGGATGGATACGGCTTAGTTGTCACGGTCGATACGGGGATAGCTGCCGTTCATGTTGCAAGTGTCGCAAAAGAAATTGGGCTTGATTTTATTGTTACGGATCATCATGAAGCGCCACCGGTTTTACCAGATGCATATGCAATCGTTAATCCAAAGAAACCTGGATGTCCTTATCCTTTTAAAGGTTTAGCAGGTGTTGGAGTCGCACTTAAAGTCGCCCAAGCGTTACTTGGCAGAGTGCCAACTGAATGGTTAGATATTGCTGTAATTGGAACCGTTGCAGATTTAGTACCACTTGTTGATGAGAATCGGTTGCTTGTTATGGAGGGCCTTTCTGTTCTTCAATCAACAGCAAAGCCTGGCCTAATCGCTTTAAAGAAAAAGTGTGGGTTGGAGTCACAAGTTATACAAGCAGATCATGTTGGATTTGGAATAGGTCCGAGAATTAATGCCGCAGGGAGGCTTGATTCTGCAGACCCTGCTGTTGACTTGATTTTATCGGAGACAGCTGAAGAAGCAGAACAATTAGCAACAGAGATTGATTATTTAAATAAAGAACGTAAAGCAGTTGTTAGTGAAATTACCGAAGCAGCCATTGAAGTGGTAGAACAACACTATCCTCCTGCAGATAACGATGTTTTAGTGATTGCTGGTGAGAACTGGAACGCAGGTGTGATTGGTATTGTTGCTTCTCGACTCGTTGAACGTTACTATAGACCAACTATTGTATTAAGTATTGATAAAGAAAAAGGCGTTGCGAAGGGTTCGGCGAGAAGCATTGAAGGTTTTGATATGTTTGAAGAACTATCTAAAAGTCGTGATATATTACCTCACTTCGGTGGTCATCCAATGGCGGCCGGATTAACAATGAGCATGAGTGATTTAGATGAGTTGCGAAAAAGATTGAACGAGCAAGCGAAAGAAGTGCTAACAGAAGAAGACTTTAAACCAGTAACGGCGATTGATTTAGTGGCACGTGTTGATGAGGTATCTGTTGCAGTTATAAAACAACTAGAACAACTTGCTCCCTTCGGTGTTCAAAATCCAACACCGAAAGTTTTATTGGAAGACGTTCAGTTAGATCAAATAAGGAAAATCGGTAGCGATGCGAATCATTTGAAAGTGAGCTTTGCAGGGAACGGAGCCGTGCTAGATGGAATTGGATTTCATCTTGGTTATTTATTAGATGAAATCACTCCACATGCCAAAGTTTCAGCGGTCGGGACCCTTTCGCTGAACGAATGGAATGGGCATGTGAAACCACAACTAATGATTGATGATATCGGTGTATCAAAGTGGCAGCTATTTGACTGGAGAAGCATTCAAAAAACTAGGCTCATTGAACGGCTTAGAACGTTACCGGATGAGAAAAGGGTTTTGGTTTCATTTAAAAAGGAAACGCAGACAGCGCTGACTCTTGAGAATGAGCCGGTTATTCATGTGAGTGAAAGAGAAGCAATCGGAGATTTATCAGATCGATATGTTGTATTACTAGATATTCCATCTAATCGTGACCAATTAAAAATACTTTTTGCAAATGATGGACAACCTAGTCGCATATATACAGTTTTTTATCATGAAGAAGACTCTTTCTTTTCGACTAACCCTAATCGTGAGCAATTTAAGTGGTATTACGCATTTCTTTTAAAAAGAAAATCGTTTAATATAAGGAAGCACAGCGTGGAATTAGCTAAGTACAAAGGGTGGTCAAAAGAGACAGTTTCGTTTATGTCACAGGTGTTTTGTGAACTTGGTTTTGTTACAATAAATGATGGCATGATTAACGTGGCGAATAATCCAAAGAAGAAAAGCTTAGATGAATCTGAAACTTATCGTAAGAAACAAGAGTTAGCAAGTATCGAAAATGACTTTGTTTACTCTTCGTATATCGATTTAAAGCAATGGTTCGATCAAATTCTAGAACTTGCTGATGAAAAGATGATCAAGGAGACGGTGTAAAAATGGATTTTAAAAAGTATATTGAGATTGTAGAAGACTATCCAAAAAAAGGGATTCGCTTTAAAGATATTACGACCCTAATGCAAGATGGGCCTGTTTATAAACAAGCGATTAATGAAATGGCAGATTTTGCTCGTGACAAAAATGTTGATATTGTAGTAGGACCTGAAGCTAGAGGTTTTGTAATCGGTTGTCCAATTGCCTATGCTCTAGAAGTAGGGTTTGTCCCTGTCAGAAAGGCAGGAAAGCTTCCACGTGAAGTCATCTCTGTTGATTATGGATTAGAATACGGCAAAGATAGTTTGACGATCCATAAAGATGCAATCAAAAAGGGGCAACGTGTCTTAATTACTGATGATCTACTAGCAACAGGAGGTACCATCGAAGCGACAATTAAGATGGTTGAGGAGCTAGGTGGAGAAGTGGTTGGAATTGCTTTTATGATAGAACTTGGATATTTAAATGGACGCGATAACCTAGGAAATTACGAATTGTTTTCATTAATGACTTATAATTAAGTCTAGTGTTGAAGAGGGTTGCTTGTGTAGTGTTAACGCAGATCATCCCTCGCTTATTAGGACTTAAAAAGATGCATGAGAAAACGTAAGTTACTTAAAGATTAGTGAAGAAGCCTTCTTTTTCACTAATCTTTTTGTCTTTTGCTCTTTACATAGTTCAGAAACTTACCCATAATATAAAGAAATATTGAATCGTAAAAAATAGGTGATTCCATGACGATAGATCAAGTATTAGAAAAGGCAAGTCAGTATCTCAACGAGAGTGATGTTGCCTTTTTGAAAAAGGCATACGAATACGCAGAACAGGCTCATGAAGGACAGTACCGTAAATCAGGTGAGCCCTATATTTTACATCCAATTCAAGTTGCGGGAATTATTGTTGAACTTGAACTTGACCCTAACTCTGTTGCAGCAGCATTTCTACATGACGTTGTTGAAGACACTGATGTAACAGTAGAGGATTTAACAGAAGCGTTTAATGAACAAGTTGCGATGCTTGTTGATGGTGTAACTAAATTGAAGAAATTTAAGTACAAATCAAAAGAAGAACAACAGGCAGAAAACCACCGAAAAATGCTTATTGCAATGGCAAAAGATATTCGGGTTATTTTAATTAAATTAGCAGATAGACTGCACAATATGCGTACGTTAAAGTTTATGCCACCAGAAAAGCAACGTGTCACATCAAATGAGACTCTCGAGATTTTTGCTCCTTTGGCACATAGGCTTGGGATTTCAACAATAAAGTGGGAGTTAGAAGATACGGCACTACGCTATTTAGATCCACAGCAGTATTATAGAATTGTTAACTTAATGAAAAAGAAAAGAGCAGAACGGGAAAAATATTTGTCTGAAGTGATGGAAACCATTAATGTACACCTAAAAGATGTTCACATTAAGGCTGAACTATCGGGTCGTCCAAAACATATTTACAGTATTTATCGGAAAATGGTTCTGCAAAATAAACAGTTTAATGAAATTTATGATTTACTAGCTGTTCGAATTATGGTGGATAGTATTAAAGACTGTTATGCAGTACTTGGAGTCATCCATACATGTTGGAAACCTATGCCAGGTCGTTTTAAGGACTATATTGCTATGCCTAAGGCAAACATGTATCAATCTCTTCACACAACGGTTGTCGGCCCATATGGTGACCCACTTGAAGTGCAAATTCGGACGGAGGAAATGCACAGGATTGCAGAGTTCGGGGTAGCGGCGCATTGGGCTTATAAAGAAGGAAAAGATCTATCTCAAAATAAAAATTCATTTGAAGATAAACTGAACTGGTTCCGTGATGTAATTGAGTCACAAACTGAAACAAATGATGCCCAAGAGTTTATGGAATCTTTAAAAATGGACTTATTCTCTGATATGGTTTTTGTGTTTACACCAAAAGGGGAAGTTATTGAATTACCAGCAGGCTCTGTTCCGCTTGATTTTGCGTATCGAATTCACAGTGAGATTGGCAACAGGTGTATTGGAGCAAAAGTAAATGGAAAGATGGTTCCACTTGAACATCGGTTAAATACTGGCGATATTGTCGAAATTTTAACGTCAAAGCATTCTTATGGACCAAGTCAAGATTGGTTGAAAATTACAAAGTCTTCGCATGCAAAAAATAAAATTAAGCAATGGTTTAAAAAAGAGCGCAGAGAAGAGAATATCGACAAAGGTCGAGAGTTAGTGGAGAAAGAAATTCGAGCACTTGATTTTGAGCCGAAAGAAGTGCTGACGAATGAAAATATCGCTGAAGTAGCCAACAAGTTTAGTTTTGCTGGTGAAGAAGATATGTTTGCTGCAGCTGGTTACGGTGGGATTAGTGTAAAGCAAATTGTTAATAGGATGACAGAAAAATTAAGAATGCAACAAGACCAAGAGCAAGAAGATAAATCATTAGTTGCTGCCTTATCTGAAGTACAAACTTATCGTCCAAAGAAGAAAGTAAACTCTGGAGTACGTGTAAAAGGAGTCGATAACCTTTTAATTCGGTTATCTCGCTGCTGTACACCTGTTCCTGGTGATGACATTATTGGTTATATCACAAAAGGAAGAGGAGTTTCTATTCATAGAGCTGACTGTGCGAATGTTCAAAATGAAGATGCGCAAAGTCGCTTGTTACCTGTCGAGTGGGAAGGGGACAGGCAACAAAGCAAGTCTTATAATGTTGATATTGAAATAACAGGATATGATCGAAATGGGCTTTTAAACGAAGTGCTACAAGTTATCACGGAATCTAGAACGGTTATTAATGCCGTGTCAGGTCGTTCGGATCACCGTCAAAAAGTAGCAACGATTCACTTAACGATTTCAATTCAAAACATTGATCATTTACACAAAGTTGTTGAAAAAGTAAAACAATTGAATGATATTTATTCGGTTCGAAGAGTAATGCATTAGAGGTGAAATATGCGAGTTGTTCTGCAACGCACTAAAAGTTCAAGTGTTAGTGTTAACGGTGAAATTGTCGGGAAAATCGGAGCGGGCTTAACGCTTCTTGTAGGGATTACTCATGAAGATTCCATTGAAGATGTACAATATGTTGCCGATAAAGTGGTGAACCTTCGTATTTTTGAAGATGAAGAAGGAAAGATGAACCATTCACTGCTTGAAGTGAATGGTCAAATACTTTCCATTTCTCAATTTACTCTTTATGGTGATTGTAAAAAAGGCAGAAGACCTAACTTCATGTATGCAGCTAAACCTGATGTGGCAAAGGAACGCTACGATCAATTTAATAACGCATTGCGATCAAAAGGCATCGACGTCCAAACAGGTGAATTTGGTGCCATGATGGATGTATCACTAGTCAACGACGGTCCAGTAACACTGATTGTAGAGTCATAAAGAAAAAGGCCGCTTTTGCCTTTTTCTTTATGACTAAAGCGATGAGCGAAGCCGCTGCGTGTTTTAAGCTTAATAGGAGTGACCTTCTCCTATTAAGCGTGCATCGAGCGAAGCCATCGTATTTCAAGCAAAAAAAGGCCGCTTTTGCCTTTTTCTTTATGACTGAAAAAAAATAATCCATCTCAAGGTAAGTTTTTCTCCTAATTTGGGCAAAATAAGAGAAAATAACTTTGGAAGGATGGAAAAAAATGCGCTCAAGTATGAAGCAGCAGTTACACCATCATCGACTGCATCCATTATTTAATGTTGATTATCATAGTTTTGTGGAACGTGAAAATCAGCACACGAACCTAGAGCTCGCTAGTGAATTTGGATTGTCTTTACGTGATGTAAAGTTATTAAAGAATAAGATGAATCGTAATTAGACTATTGACAGGTTACGTGAACATTCGTATGATTATAATCAATTAATATTTAACTATTCCGAGGAAGAGGCACAGTAATTAAGGGTACAGATATAAAGAGAGGAGAGGTCGTGGCTGAGAGCCCTCCATATTTGTCTTAATGAAAGAACACCTCTGAGGAGTTTTTCTGAACGTATTTACTATTAGGAAAAAACGTATACAGGCGTTAACTGTTTAAAGAGGAAGCAATACGTTGCTTCAATTAGGGTGGCACCACGGGTATAAAACTCTCGTCCCTGATGAACTATTCATCAGGGACGAGAGTTTTTTGTCTTATTTGAATGGAGTAGCCAATCCTAAGTTAAAATATTTTTAAATTGCTAGATGTTTGGAGGAAGTAGTATGAGTATACAAATCCCGCGAGGTACGCAGGATATTCTGCCAGGTGAAGTCGAGTTATGGCAGTACATTGAAGAAAAAGCAAAAGATGTTTGTCGTAGATATAATTATCATGAGATTCGAACACCTATCTTTGAGCACACAGATTTGTTTCAACGTGGGGTGGGCGATACGACTGATATTGTCCAAAAGGAAATGTATACATTCACAGATCGTGGAAACCGAAGTTTAACATTACGGCCTGAAGGTACTGCTGCTGTTGTGCGCTCATATGTTGAGCAAAAGATGTACGGCCAGCCGAATCAGCCTACGAAACTTTTCTATAGTGGTCCAATGTTTCGCTATGAGCGACCTCAATCTGGACGTATGCGCCAATTTGTTCAATTTGGTGTCGAAGCGTTAGGTAGCGATGATCCAGCAATTGACGCAGAGGTGCTTGCACTTGTGATGAGTTTGTACGATGAATTAGGGTTGTCAAATCTAAAATTAGTCATCAATAGTTTAGGCGATAAAGCAAGTCGAGAAGCTCACCGTCAAGCTCTTATTAACCATTTTAAACCTAGCATTGGTGAATTTTGTGAAGATTGTCAAAATCGTTTAGAGAAGAACCCGTTACGTATTTTAGATTGTAAAAAAGATCGCGATCACCCATTAATGGCTAATGCGCCATCTATCCTTGAGTACTTAAATGAGGAGTCAAGTACATATTTTACTCAAGTAAAGAAATATCTAGACAAACTAGGGATTTCATACGTAGTGGACCCGACATTGGTAAGAGGTCTCGATTACTATTACCATACGGCGTTTGAGATTATGGCTGAAGGTGAAGGATTTGGTGCCATCACAACCTTATGTGGTGGAGGTCGTTACAATGGATTAGTTGAAGAGATCGGTGGTCCTTCAACGCCAGGAATTGGTTTTGCCTTTAGTATAGAACGGGTCATTATGGCATTAAAAGCACAAGAGCAAAAGGCATCTGTTGCTCCGACATTAGATTGTTATCTTGTTTCTTTGGGAGATGCTGCTAAAGAAAAAACAGTTGAACTCCTATATCAACTTAGAAAAGCAGGAGTAAGTGCCGATAAAGATTATTTAGATAAAAAAATGAAAGCACAGTTTAAGGCAGCAGATCGTCTTAAAGCTCGTTTTACAGCAATCCTTGGAGAAGATGAGCTTAACGCAGGGAAGATTAATGTGAAAGATATGGAAACAGGACAACAGGAAGAAATAACGTTAGAATTATTTATTAACTATATAAAAGAGAAAACAGTTGGAGGTAAGTAAGATGATTGGGAGAACACATCATTGTGGAGTACTAAGAGAAGAACATGTTGGGCAAAAAGTACAATTGAAAGGCTGGGTTCAAAGACGACGTGATTTAGGACAGGTTATCTTTTTAGATGTTCGTGACCGTTCGGGAATTGTTCAAGTTGTTTTTAATCCAGAAACAAGTGAAGAAGCACTCACTGTTGCCGAACGTGTAAGGAATGAATATGTAATTGAACTTGAGGGAGAGGTTGTTGCAAGAGATCCACAAACTGTTAATGATAAGCTTGCAACAGGACAAATTGAAGTTCATGTTCATAATTTGAGCATCTTAAATGCTTCGAAGCCACTACCATTTCAAATTGAATCTGATACAGATGCATCCGAAGATGTTCGTTTGAAATATCGTTATCTTGATCTTCGACGCCCAGATATGCAAGAGACATTTAAATTACGCCATCGCACAACTAAATTGATTCGTAACTTTCTTGACGAAGAAGCGTTCATGGAAATTGAAACACCAATGTTAACGAAAAGTACACCCGAAGGAGCACGTGATTACCTTGTTCCAAGCCGTGTACACCATGGTGAATTTTATGCTTTACCACAATCACCACAGCTTTTTAAACAGCTATTGATGGTTTCAGGATTCGAGCGTTACTATCAAATCGTTCGTTGTTTCCGCGATGAAGATTTACGTGCTGATCGTCAACCTGAATTTACACAAGTCGATATTGAAACATCGTTCATGGATAAAGAAGACTTACTTGCAATGACTGAGAAGATGATGGCTAAAGTTATGAAAGAATTAAAAGGTGTAGAAGTACCTTTACCTTTACCTCGTTTAACTTATGATGAAGCAATGAATCGTTTTGGTTCAGATAAGCCTGATCTTCGTTTTGGAATGGAGCTAATTGAGCTGTCTGATGTAGTGAAAGACTCTGAGTTCAAAGTTTTCCAAAGTGCACTTGCAAGTGGAGGTGTAGTTAAAGGCTTAAACTTAAAAGGGGGAGCAGACAAGCTTTCACGCAAGGAGATTGATGCTTTAACTGATTTTGTCAAACAGTATGGAGCAAAAGGGTTAGCGTGGTTAAAAGTCGAGGAGGAAGGACTTAAAGGTCCAATTGCAAAATTCTTTGATGGTGAAATTGTAACTTCGCTTAAGGAAGCGCTAAATGCTGAAGTCGGTGACTTGTTATTCTTCGGTGCTGATAAGAAGCAAGTTGTTTTTGACAGCTTAGGGGCGCTACGCCTTAAGTTTGGTAAACAATTTGACTTAATCGATCAAAATCAATTTAACTTCCTTTGGGTTGTTGACTTCCCTCTAGTTGAGTATGATGAAGAAGCGAAACGTTACGTAGCTCTGCATCATCCATTTACAAGTCCTGTACAAGAAGATCTTGAACTTCTTGCAACAGATCCAGGTAGTGTACGTGCAAATGCATATGACCTAGTTTTAAATGGTTATGAGCTTGGTGGGGGATCGCAGCGTATTTACCAAAGTGATATCCAAGAACAAATGTTTAAAGCGCTCGGCTTTTCTGAAGAAGAAGCACGTGAACAATTTGGTTTCTTATTAGAAGCATTTGAATTTGGAACACCACCACACGGAGGTATTGCTTTAGGTTTAGACCGTCTTGTAATGCTGTTAGCAGGTCGAACAAATTTACGTGATACTATTGCTTTCCCGAAGACTGCGAGTGCGAGTGACCTATTGACGAACGCTCCAGGTGAAGTTAGTGTTGAACAACTTATTGATTTAAATTTATCTATTATCGGCAAAAAATCTGAAAAGGTTAATGTGTAAATATTGACTGTTTGATTAGATTCATGTAAGATCACGATAACTAAAATAAACTAAAAAAGTAACTTATCCAGAGAGGCGGAGGGAACTGACCCGATGAAGCCCGGCAACCTTTTTGCACGCCAGCAAAAAAGGTGCTACTTTCAGCAGGATGTATACCATTCTGAAAGATAAGTAAAGGCAGAAAAACCTTTCCTTATTTGGAAAGGTTTTTTGTTTTTTTATAGGAGGAGAAATAGGATGATACGAGTAGGTTTAATAGGTTTTGGAACAGTTGGAAGAGGTGTCTTGGAACGATTTGAACGAACAAACGAACAAGTCAAGCAATTGTTAGGGCAAGAGGTAGTTGTCTCAGCAATTTTAGTAAAAGACCGGCAAAAAAAGAGAGCTTTAAAGATCGAGGCATCGATAACTACTAGTTGGGAAGAGTTCTGTCAGGCTGCTAACTTTGATGTTATCTTTGAAGCTATCGGTGGGGTTGAACCAGCCTTTTCCTATACCTCCTATTGGTTAAAAAGAGGTGTACCAATAATAAGTGCTAATAAAAAATTAGTTGCTGAAAAAGGTGAAAAACTGGAAGAGCTTGCAGCTACTCATGATACATACTATGGATATGAAGCAGCAGTAGGGGGAGGCATTCCTATAATTAATGCATTAAAAGGAACGCTTTCTACAACACCTATTAGCAGAGTTTCCGGAATATTAAATGGTACGACCAATTATATGTTGACAGAAATGATTGAAAACAAACGAAGCTTTACCGATGTATTACAAAATGCCAAAGATCTTGGTTATGCTGAAGCTGACCCAACTGATGATATCGAAGGCTTTGATGCGTGGTATAAAATCCGGATTCTCAGCCGGCTATGTTTTGGTGTTTGGCCGAAAGTAGAACAATTTAGTCGCGAGGGAATAGCAAGTATAGAAGATTGGCATGTTGAAGTAGGTGAGCAATTAGGCTTTAAATTAAAGCTCATCGCTGAGGCATGGAGAAACGGTTCTGAAATAAAAGGGAGGGTAACACCTGCTTTCCTAGGAGAGGGAGAGCCATTAGCGAGCGTAAAAGGTGTGACGAACGGGATTTCGATTGAAGGGCTCTCAGTTAACCAGCTTCTTTTTATCGGTCCGGGAGCCGGAAAAGAAGCAACTTCCAACAGTATGGTCGAAGATTATATTTTCCACAATCGTTTGTCTCGACTAAATAGAGATTCGAAGGCGTATGAAACGTATGAAGCTGAACCGTCTGCCTATGCTTTACTATTTTTTAATCATCAAAAGAGGCCAGAGGCATTGCAATGGGCGAAGGATTTCCAGGTATCAATAGTCGATACTTTTTGGCATGAAGAAGGGGAAGGGTGGATTATCGCCAATAGTCATGCATCATCATTTATGCAGTATCCGATTTATGGTGATATTAAAACAAAAACAGCTAAACAGCTGGTGCATTAACGTAAATCAGGGCGTTCTGATTTTAGCTTTTTATAGGCACTTACTAATGAATAGGCATCCTCTTTAATGTAGTAAGTTCGAACACCTCTGTTTGTATGTAAATAAAGAAACCCCATTGCGTTCTTTTCGGGCTTTTTCCGGTAAGAAATATCTAATATCTCGGTAAGAGAAAATGTATCATCTTTGATCATCAATTGATTATCAAAAAGCTTTATATGAAATGAAGTTTCAATATAGCGTTTTTCTGTCCAACCAATTTCTTGGCGAATTTCAACACATTTTTGAGTGGCGAGTAAATTCATTAAAGGCATCCTTTCTATCTACAATTGTACTGTAGATAAGTTTACCACAGAGGTGGGCTAATAAAAAACACGAACAATAGAATGAATAGTTTGAAAATTCATTGACTTACAACATGTAATTTGTTAATATATTTTTAAACAAGTAAGAACTCCTAAAATGCACGTGTACATTTTTATTTTGAGCCAACATATTATTTATGGGAGCTTGCGTTAGAGATAGGAGGACATGCCTGAAGGAAGGAAGTCTGATTATTTGTACAGAGCACCCACCTGCGAGAGCGCAGGTTCAAAATAATAAGTATTACGACATTATTGGGATTCTTACTATATAAAAGCAATCTACAACTTTTCAAATAGAGAGGTTGTTTTTTTGTTGTATTGTCGAATTTTTGACTATACTAGTAAAAAGGATTTTATTGTATTAGCAGTTTTAGTAGGGTATTAATCGCTTAGACTTTTATAAATTGCTATGGTATAGTCAATTCCGACAGTATGTTTGGAGGGAGTAAAAGGGTATGTTGCATCAATTTTCTAGAAATGAATTGGCCATTGGTCATGATGGATTAGATCGATTGAAAAATAGTACAGTTGCTGTGCTTGGAATTGGAGGGGTAGGCTCTTTCTCAGCCGAGGCTTTAGCGCGTTCTGGAGTTGGCCGATTAGTGCTTGTGGACAAGGATGATGTTGACATCACGAATGTCAATAGACAAATACATGCTTTGCTATCAACGGTTGGTAGGCAAAAAGTTGAGCTAATGAAAGAACGCATCGAGGATATAAACCCAGAATGTGAAGTTATCGCACTAAAAATGTTCTACACCGAAGAAACTTATGAACAATTTTTTAGTTATGGTTTAGATTATGTAATCGATGCAAGTGATACAATCAGTTATAAGATTCACTTAATGAAGCAATGTTTAGAACGGAAGATTCCGATTATCTCAAGCATGGGTGCTGCAAACAAAATGGATCCTACACGACTTCGTATTGCTGATATTTCCAAAACAAGTCATGATCCAATTGCGAAAGTTGTCCGAACGCGTTTACGTAAAGATGGGATTAAAAAAGGTATAGAAGTTGTCTACTCAGATGAACAACCAATTAAAATTAGAGAAGAAATTAGACAAGAAATTGTGTCAGAAGCGGCTGAACAAGGAAGCATTCGAAAGGCAAAAATGCCACCTTCTTCCAATGCATTTGTCCCTTCTGTAGCAGGACTTATAATGGCTGGACATGTTATTACAAATTTGTTATCAGAAATCGAGATTAACAGGTAATGTTTCTAGGTGAAATTGCGTAGATATTGAGACGTTGATGATCTGAAAAAGAAATGTAAGAGCTCTGGTATTCTATACCGGAGCTCTTTTTCACTATAATATTTAGCTAAGTTACTTTGCTAATTTCTCTAAATTGCCGTTCTTGTCCATTTTAAACGATGCAGCCGATAGCGATTCCTCATCCTCGAGAATAGCCATACGTCTAGCACGGTTCATAATTTGAATAAGAGATTGGTAATCCTCTTCAATAATACTATTATCTTGTTTAATCTTTTGTAATTCTCGCTCTAATTCAGCGTTACGTGATTCAAGTTCCTGTTTTTCTTTTACTAACCTTTCATTTTCACGTTGTAAAGTAGATGATTGAGCGTTCGTATGCATAAGTGTCTGTAGGTAATCAATCACAGACGCTAATGACATCTCACTATCTAGTGATTGATTTATACGTTCCATTGCAGGTTGAGGTGCCCACATTGGTCGCATTTGAGGATAGTAGGCATAGGAAGCTGCACGTTTTCTTTCTTTTCTTTCCTTTTTTGCTTCGGCAATTTGGTTCATGTAACGGTTCCGAACTACGGCATTCCAGCGAAATCCACAAGCTGCAGATGTCCGATTCAACTCGTCTCCAACTTCATCAAATGCGCGCAATTGTGTACTGCCTTCTTTAATATGTTTCAGAACGGTTTCAGCTAGTAATACATCATCTTCATGTGACCAAGCGTCTTGTCTTATTTTCATCTAAGTTCAACTCCTTGAGATTTTTTATCTAATTGGTAACAATTGTAACCAGATAAAAGAATCTTTATACAAGGGTGATAGAAAAAGGGAAAAGATTCACATATTGATGTTAATTAGTTAAATAGATTTAAAAAGCTTCACGAGGAGAGTTCACGCTTTTTAATTAATCTAAAAAACTATTTTATTGGGTGATGAGAGAACAGAAGAAATAGAGATTGATACTTTAGTTAACTAGCTCAATCTCTGTTAAATTATTTAGTTGATAATCGTTCATAAATGTCGGCTAACGCTTGTTCGAATTTACCAGTACGTTTTGGTTCATAATAACTTTCATTTTTTAACTTGTTAGGTAAATATTGTTGCTTCACCCAACCATGGTCATAGTCATGTGGATATTTATAATCTATACCTCGTCCAAGTTGCTTTGCACCTTGATAGTGAGCATCCTTTAAATGTTTCGGTACATCGCCGATGATTCCTTTACGCACATCTGCTAGAGCGGAATCAAGTGCTTTATAAGCAGAGTTTGATTTGGGAGACAAACATAATTCAATGACGGCATTGGCTAACGGAATTCTCGCTTCTGGAAGACCAAGACGTTCTGAAGCTTCTATGGCAGAAAGAGTTCTTGAACCGGCTTGTGGGTTAGCTAAGCCAATATCTTCATAGGCAATTACGAGTAATCTTCTGTTAATACTTACTAAGTCACCAGCTTCAATCAATCTTGCTAGGTAGTGAAGAGCCGCATCGACATCACTACCTCTTATCGACTTTTGGAAAGCAGATAGTACATCGTAATGAGCGTCCCCATCCTTATCGTGTTGAAAACTTTTCTTTTGAATGCAGGCTTCGGCAGTTGATAAAGAGATGATCCTCTCTCCATGTTCATTTGGAAATGTCGACAAAATTGCTAATTCTAAGCCATTTAGAGCAGAACGCACATCTCCACCACAAGCAAGAGCTAAGTGAGTTAAAGCTTCATCGCTAATAGTAATATTTTCATGGCCAAAACCATTTGTCTCATCACTTAGCGCTCGCTTAAGAGCTTCTTTTATATTTTCAACCGTTAGCCTTTCGAGTTCAAAGATTTGACAGCGACTGCGAATGGCAGGATTAATTGAATGAAAAGGGTTTGCCGTAGTTGCGCCAATTAAGATTAGTAGTCCATTCTCAAGGTAGGGCAACAAAAAATCTTGTTTTCCTTTATCAAGACGATGGACTTCGTCTAAAATTAAAATGAGTTGGCCATGCATCTTAGCTTCTTCGACGGCAATTTCCATATCTTTTTTATTGTGTACGACAGCGTTAAGCATTTTTGAATGAGTGCCTGTTGAACCAGCTATTGCACTTGCAATCGATGTTTTTCCTATGCCAGGTGGTCCGTATAAGATCATAGAGGATAGCTGGCCAACATCAACCATGCGTCTAAGTAGGTTACCTTCGCCAATTAAATGTTGTTGGCCAATAACATCTTCGACCTTTTTTGGCCTCATTCGGTAAGCGAGTGGTTGCTTTTTCATGTTTCTACCTCTCTTCTTAAATTGCTATTGTAAGTGTAATAGATGTTGCGCTAAAAACCAACTCTCCTTAATTAGACTTGTGTAAGTGTCTAGCCACCAAAACTGAAGAATTTCATGCTATAATGGCAAAGAATTATAAAGGGAGAAGGGATTTCTCTTGGGGAGAGTAGAATATAAAAATACAAGACGAACTTTGGTTATTCGTTGGAGTACATTTCTAATTGGGTTAATGGTTATGTCGCTTGGTGTTGCAATGATGATAAGAGCAGAGCTAGGCGAGGCCCCGTGGGATGTGCTTCATATAGGACTGACTAGTCAATTTGGGTTAACGGTCGGAACTTGGTCTATTCTTATGGGGATTGTTGTCCTAAGTATAACGGCTCTTTTAATGAAGGCGTGGCCACAACTCGGGGCTTTTATGAATATGATTTTCATTGGAGTTTTTATCGATTTATTTTTATGGTTGCTTCCAACACCTGCGAATATGTTATTCCAATATGTTATGTTAGTGGCAGGAATCATCATAATTGGTTATGGAATGGGGATCTATATTGCACCAGGGCTCGGAGCTGGTCCACGGGATAGCCTAATGCTCGCATTGCAAACAAGAACTGGTTGGAAAGTTCAACATGTAAGGGTCATTATGGAGGTGATTGTATTGGGTATAGGCTGGCTTCTGGGAGGTACAGTTTTTATCGGCACACTTCTATTTTGTTTCGGGATTGGAGCAGTTGTAGGTAGAACATTGCCACAATGTCAACGTGTATTTGAAAATATAATGAAAAGAGGGAAAAGCGATGAAAATATCAACGAAGGGTCGTTACGGACTTACCATCATGATGGCATTAGCTAAACAAGATGGAGAAGGTCCGGTTTCTCTGAAATCAATTGCAAAAGAATATAAATTATCTGAACACTATTTGGAACAGTTAATTGCCCCTTTGCGTAATGCGATGCTTGTAAAAAGTGTACGTGGAGCTTATGGTGGTTACATGTTAGCAAAAGATGCTAAGGAGATTACAGCTGGTGACATTATTCGTGTATTGGAAGGGCCAATTAGCCCTGTTGAAGTAATGGATGATGAAGAACCGGCAAAACGTAATTTGTGGATAAAAATCCGTGATGCGGTTAAGGATGTACTTGATAACACAACGCTTCATGATTTAGCTAATTATAAAGATGCAGGAGATCAAGAATATTACATGTTTTATATATAGGTAGATACAAATCATTACGAGTCTAAGCAACTCTGATAGAGAAGGTGAAAAAAATGGAGATAATATACGTCGATCATGCAGCCACATCTCCACTTCACAAGGATGTGATCGATGCGATGATGCCATATTTTCAAACTTACTTCGGCAATCCATCAAGCATACATCAAGTTGGACGACAGGCGAGGCAAGCGCTAGATGAAGCTAGGGGGCAAATGGCTAAGCTGCTTGGTGTTAGCGACCAGACACTAATTTTTACAAGTGGTGGGACAGAAGCCGATAATTTAGCGATATTAGGGTATGCTCTTCAACATGAAAGTCAAGGGAAGCATATTATCACCTCTGAAATTGAGCATCATGCTGTTTTACATGCGTGCCAAGAGCTTAAAGAACGTGGTTTTGAGATTACATATCTCCCTGTAGATGAAACAGGAAGAGTCAAGCTGGAAGATGTACAAGGAGCTCTACGTGATGATACAATTCTCGTTACGTTAATGTTTGGCAACAATGAAGTTGGAACGATTCAACCAATAAAAGAAATTGGGGAATTGTTAAAAGAACATCAAGCTGTCTTTCATACAGATGCAGTTCAAGCATGTGGCGTCGTTGAAATAAATCTTCAAGAACTTCCTGTTGATATGCTTTCTATTTCTGCTCATAAAATTAACGGACCTAAAGGGATTGGAGTTCTTTATTCTAGAGAAGGAATTAAACTAAAGCCTGTCCTTTTTGGTGGAGAACAAGAACGGAAGCGCCGAGCAGGTACGGAAAATGTTGCGGCTATCGTAGGTTTTGCTAAGGCTTTTGAAATTGCTACTCATTCTATCGTACAAAAACAGAAGCAATATCAACGATACGCTCAAATCCTGATTGATACTTGGTTAAAAGAGCAAGTGAATTTTAAAGTGAACGGTCATCAAGATGAACGTTTACCTCATGTATTAAATGTAAGCTTTCCTGGTGTAAATATTGAGTCTTTATTAATGAACCTCGATCTAGCTGGAATCGCTGCTTCAAGTGGATCGGCATGTACAGCAGGTTCAATTGAGCCGTCTCACGTACTTGTAGCTATGTTTGGTGATGAAAGTGAACGGATTCAGTCTGCAATTCGCTTTAGCTTTGGGCTAGGGAACACAGTAGAAGAGTTGGAAAAGGTAGCACTTGAAACGGCTAAAGTTGTAAAGAGGCTTGGACAGCAGGAAGAGTTTATCAACTAGAATCGAAGCCAAGGGTGGTGAAAGAATTGGAAAAACGTCCAGAAGAAACAAGAGTGGTTGTTGGAATGTCTGGTGGTGTTGATTCATCAGTTACAGCGTTGCTCCTTAAAGAGCAAGGTTATGATGTGATTGGGATATTTATGAAAAACTGGGATGATACTGACGAAAATGGATTTTGTACTGCGACAGAGGATTATGAGGATGTTATTCGGGTTTGCAATCAAATTGGAATCCCTTATTACGCAGTGAACTTTGAGAAACAATATTGGGACAAAGTTTTTACTTACTTTTTAGAGGAATACAAAGCTGGTCGAACTCCAAACCCTGACGTTATGTGTAATAAAGAAATAAAGTTCAAGGCTTTCTTAAACCATGCTCTTTCTTTGGGAGCTGATTATGTAGCGACAGGACACTATGCAAGGGTAGAGGAAAGAGATGGACAATACTTTTTAATTCGGGGTGTTGATGAAAATAAGGATCAAACGTATTTCCTGAATGCATTGTCTCAAAAGCAACTTTCTAAGACAATGTTTCCGATTGGAGATTTGCCGAAAAAAGAAGTGCGTAAGCGTGCTTTAGATGCAGGGCTTGCCACAGCTACGAAAAGAGACAGTACAGGTATCTGTTTTATTGGCGAGCGTAATTTTAAAGAGTTCTTAAGTGAATTCTTACCTGCGCAACCTGGTGACATGGAGACGGTAGATGGTGAAGTGAAAGGACGTCATGACGGTCTTATGTATTATACACTTGGTCAAAGACAGGGACTTGGTATCGGTGGTGCAGGTGAGCCTTGGTTTGTCATTGATAAGGATTTAGATCGTAATGTGTTAATTGTTGGACAAGGGTATCATAACGAAGGGCTTTATTCTGAAGGGCTTGATGCAATTGGGGTAAACTGGATTGTAAATACCTTTTCCAAAGAAAAAGAGTTTACGTGCACAGCTAAGCTA
Source organism: Halalkalibacter sp. HAAS-P014 (assembly GCF_056619965.1). NCBI lineage: Bacteria > Bacillati > Bacillota > Bacilli > Caryophanales > Bacillaceae > Halalkalibacter > Halalkalibacter sp. HAAS-P014. Next base: position 53,771 of record NZ_JBWQTV010000015.1, read on the forward strand.
CGCTATCGCCAAGAAGATCAAAAAGTTACGGTTTTTCCAGGAGAAGATGGAAAGGTGCGTGTGTATTTTCATGAAAGACAACGCGCGGTTACACCGGGACAAGCTATTGTTTTCTATGATGGCGAGGTTTGTATAGGTGGAGGAACAATTGATCATGTGATTAAAAAGTGGGAAAATGCCTAATTGGTATTTTCCTTTTTCGATGTAAAATGTAGATAGAAAACAAGGAGGAGCAATATGTTGAATGAAAAAGGGATTGCATTAATGAATGAAAAGAAATATGAAGAAGCTGCGCAAGTTTTTAATGACGCAATTGAGGAAAATCCTAAAGACCCAACTGGATTTATTAACTTTGGTAACTTGCTCGGTTTACTTGGAGATTATGAACGAGCATTGACTTTTTTCGATAAGGCAATAGGACTTGATGAGCACGCAGCAACTGCTTATTACGGGGCTGGAACAATATATTATAAGCAGGATCAGTTTGAAGAGGCTGCAAAAATGTTTAAACAAGCATTAATTGAAAAATTGGATGAAGCAGATGTTCACTTTATGCTAGGAATGAGTTATTACCAGCTTGGAGCGCTTCCTCATGCATTAGCGTCGTTTAAGCGTACAGTAGAACTTCAACCAAAAGACATTGACGGTCTCTTTCAATATGGATTATGCTTAGCTCAATTAGAATATATTGATGAGGCAATTACACAGTTTGAGCATGTCGTTGAACTTGATGAAAGCCATGCAGATGCCTTTTTTAATTTAGGGGTGGCTTACGCCTATAAGGAACGTGCTTCTGATGCGTTAGCTGCATTTGAACAAGCACTAGTTATCCAGCCAGATCACGCGTTAGCTGCCAATGGAAAGAAAACTATTGAACAAGCCATCAAGTAAGGATGATGACATGTGAAAGAAGAATCGCTCTTTCCCAATGAGGAGAAAACAATAGAACGAGGATACATTAAAGGAAACGTGAGTCACATTGTGTTTCGTAATGAGGAAAATTTTTATACAGTAGCCCTTATCCATGTTCAACAAACAAATGAAGACATTAAGGAAAAGAAACTAACTGTCGTTGGGACTCTTCCCAAGTTAGAAGCAGATGAAACTTTTTTGTTTTTTGGACAACTAATTGACCACCCAAAATTCGGTCTCCAATACCAAGTAGAACAATTTAGAAGAGATTTACCACAGACAAAACATGGCATCATTCAATATTTAGCAAGTGGACGCTTTCCGGGGATTGGAATAAAAACAGCTGAAGCAGTCGTTGGTGTACTTGGTGAACGCGCTATAACTAGGATTGTTGAAGATCGAACGGTCTTGTCGGAAGTCCCCAAATTAACAAAAGAGAAAGCAGATTCACTCTATCAACAGCTCGTTGACCAGCAAGGTGTAGAGCAAGTGCTTATGACGTTGTCTAAACATGGTTTTGGTGTTGAGCTTGCTATGAAAGTTTATCAAGCATATGGGTTACAAGCACTTGATATTATTCAAACGAACCCGTATCAATTAATTGCTGATGTGGAAGGGATAGGCTTTAGAAGAGCTGATCTGCTTGGAGCAGCAATTGGAATCACGGGAAAACATCCAGATCGAATTCGAGCAGGGGTCCTTTATTTGCTGCAAGAACTTTGTCTGCAAGAGGGGCATGTATATCTCAAAAAGGATATCCTGATCCCTCATGTGGTGTCACTGTTGTCTTCTTACGATTGCAAGCTTGAAAGTTCTGAAGTGGAAGGACAAATTTTATTGATGCAAGAAGAAGGAGATATTTGTACAGAGGATGATCGAATTTACATGAAGTCGCTTTTTTTCGCCGAAAAAGGAATTGTATCAAGTGTTCGTCGTTTGCTAAGTCAAGAAGTGGATGAAGAATTTCCTGAAGCTGAATTCTTAAAAGCATTAGGTCAATTAGAGGAAGAGCAAAAATTAGAATATGCACCGTCCCAAAAAGAAGCCATTCAAACTGCACTATCATCACCACTTATGATTTTAACAGGGGGACCTGGAACGGGAAAGACGACGGTAATCAAAGGTATTGTTGAACTTTATGCTAGGCTTCATGGAGTTTCTCTAGATGAAAAAGCATATACAACAAGTAACCCTTTTCCGGTTTTACTTGTTGCACCAACGGGGAGAGCAGCGAAAAGAATGAGTGAAGCGACTGAACTTCTAGCTACGACAATTCATCGATTACTCGGTTGGAAAGGTGGATCGGGAGGGTTTGATAAAGGAGATCATGAACCGCTTGAAGGAGAACTTCTCATTGTAGATGAAAGTTCAATGGTTGATATTTGGTTAATGAATCAATTATTAAAGTCTGTCCCAAAAGGTATGCAAGTAGTGCTTGTAGGAGATCAAGATCAACTCCCTTCAGTAGGTCCAGGACAAGTATTACGTGATTTTCTTGATTCGACAGTTATTCCGACAGTTCCATTAGTTGATATATATCGTCAAGCTGAAGGGTCGTCTATCATTGAATTAGCACATAGCATGAAACAAGGAATCATGCCTGCCAACCTACTTGAACCTCAGGCAGATCGTCGTTTCTTCCCATGTAAAGTGGATCAAGTTAAGCAGGTTGTATCACAAATATGTGAGAATGCTATGAGAAAAGGTTATACAGCAAAAGAAATCCAAGTGCTAGCTCCTATGTACAAAGGAAGTGCCGGAATTACTGAATTGAATACAATGCTTCAAGATTTGTTAAATCCTAAAACAGACCAAAGACGCGAAATTGGTTTCGGGGATGTTGTATATCGAACCGGTGATATCGTGCTGCAACTGGTTAATAATCCTGATGAAAATGTATATAACGGCGACAGAGGTGAAATAGTCGCGATTTTTTATGCGAAAGAAAATCAAGAAAGACAAGATCAATTGGTCATTTCATTTGATGGAACAGAAGTCGTTTATTTAAAAAAAGATTTAAATCAGATAACCCATGCGTATTGCTGTTCGATTCACAAAGCTCAGGGAAGTGAATTCCCGATTGTGATCATGCCTGTCGTAAGAAATTATGCAAGAATGTTGAGACGGAATTTACTATATACGGGAATCACACGTGCTAAACAATTTTTATTGTTATGTGGAGACCTCAAAGCGTTTCATACTGCAATTACTCAAAAAGATGACATAAATAGAAATTCTATGTTGCAGGAAAAGTTGCAGGAATTGCCAATAAGTAATGGGAACAGTCAACCAACATAATAAGTATAAAATCGCCACACACTAACGTTAATTAAAAAAGGTGGCGATTTCTTTGCGTACTTTTTCAACAGTCGAAGGACTACCTGTTATTTCAATTTCTTCTGGCAAAGAATGTGGGCATGTATTGGACCTGTTTTATGAGGAAGGTTCTGTTACTGGTTTTCTTGTAGATCCAAATGGGTGGTTTCAAAGGCATCTTTGTTTACCTTTTGAACACATTGCAAGTATTGGAAATGATGGGGTGATGGTAGAGGACCAAAACGCCTTGCATCCTATTACGAAAAAGGAAAAAGATGTATTTCATTTAAAACATGGAAAGCATCGTCTTCATGGCATTGCTCTCTTAACAGCTGAAGGGGAAAAATTGGGCCTTTTAGAAGATGTATACTTTCATGAAGAAGTGGGCACGATTGTAGGGTATGAAGTGACAGAAGGGTTGGTCGCTGACCTAGTGGAAGGGCGAAGAGTCGTTAAAAGCAACTCTACGTTAACCATTGCTGGGGGGCGTGCCATCCTAAATGAATAAAAGCTCTGAAAAAAGTAAAGGGACCTTCTTCAGTTTTTGATTGTGGCTATTGAAAAAGGGAACGACTTTTTTCAGCAGCTGTGAAGGGAGTCTTTTTACCATGCAGTGTCCAAATTGTAAGAGCAAAGATATTGGAAAAATCGGGACAAATCAATACTATTGTTGGAATTGTTTTGTAGAGATGAGTTTACAAAAAGGAAGGCTATCAATGCATCAAGTTGAAGAAGATGGTTCATTAAGCTCGTTGGATGATTTGTTTGAAGACGAGGACCTACAAGTAGGAATGTAACCCAAACCATTCACGAGAATAGTTTATAAAGAAGGGTAAAGATCTAGAATGAGAATATGGTACAAAGAGGGTGACACTCTAACCTTTGTTAGATAGAGTTCTCCCTCTTTTTCTATGCATAAAAATTGTATGGATATAAAAAGGCTGCACACACTATAGATTGGGAGGTGTGTAGATGGATAAAGTTCAACAAAAGTGGTTATATCGGCTTATTTTTATTTTACTAACACTACTAATTCTTTATATGATTGTTCAACTAGCGCCACTTTTGTCTCCAATTGGTGCGGTGTTTAGAGCTCTATTATTACCTGTTGGAATAGCAATATTATTAACATACCTTCTGCATCCTCTGGTAGAAAAGATGCACGATGATGCAAATATCCCAAGGCCAGTAGCCGTTTTACTTATATTCTTAGTAATCGTCTTTGTATTAGGATTTCTTTTAACAATAGGTCTTCCATCTTTTATTAATCAGGTACAGCATGCATTTGAAACAATCCCAGCCCAAATAAGAGAAATTGAAAAGGAAACACAGAGAATACAAAGATACATTGATACACTTCCAGCGCCTTTACAAACCCAAACTCAAGAATGGAAGGTACAGCTAGTAAGAATGAGTGAAGGTGTTTTTGATCAAATAGAAGGCGCAGTACTCTTCCTTATCAAATCGATGTTTTCTTTTATCGTAATTCCTTTTCTCGTGTTCTTTTTTTTAAAGGATCATGAGTTGATAAGAAAATTATCCTGGTATTTGACTCCAAGGAAATGGCGTGATTCGTTAAAGAGATATATAAAGGATGTAGATCATACATTCGGCAATTATATACGTGGACAGCTGTTAGTATCTTTGTCAGTTTTTATCATTTCAACTACGGGATTATGGATTTTGGGTGTACCTTATCCGATATTACTAGGTTTGTTTATGGGGGCGATGGACTTAATCCCTTATTTTGGTCCTTTTATTGGTGCGATTCCTGCTGTAATTGTTGCATTTTTACAATCATGGCAACTCGGTGTAGCTACCATCATTCTTATCTTTGTAATTCAACAAATTGAGGGCAATATTCTTTCGCCCGTAATCGTAGGGAAGACACTTCACTTGCACCCAGCACTGATCATTTTAGCTTTATTAGTCGGTGTTGAAGTAGGAGGCTTTCTTGGTATGTTAGTTGCGGTTCCGATCTTAGCAATTGGGAAAGTTACGCTCTTGCATATTCGCTTTCATTTTATGAAAGATTGACATTTTAATGTTTGTTTTTCTATAATAGAGGCAAATGAAAAACGTAGATGGAACGAGTATGAAGCAGACCACTCTAAAGAGAGGTGTATCTAGGCTGAAAGTACACTGAGTGAAGGGTTTCAGAAGGCTACTCCTGAGTGCAGATAACCTCTGACGTTATTGTCGCGTTAAGACAATTAAGTGATAGACATAACTCCATGTCTATAATTAGGGTGGTACCGCGTGAAAAACTCTCGTCCCTTTTCTAGGGATTAGGGTTTTTTTTTATGAAAATGTAACTAAGCTAGTCGGCATTTAGAAAAAAGAAAAAAGTCTCTTTTTTCATTTTTGCCTGGGGTAATGAAACGAACTATTCAGTACGTACCCTTAGAGTGAGCGCTCATGGTTGTTTTTGTTCCGAAAGAATATACATACTAAGGAGAGACGAAGATGAAAAAACTGACATCTGCAGAAGTTAGACAAATGTATTTAGATTTCTTTAAAGAAAAGGGACATGATATTGAACCAAGTGCATCTTTGGTTCCTCATGAAGATCCTTCTTTACTTTGGATTAATAGTGGTGTAGCAACTTTAAAGAAATACTTTGATGGAAGGGTTATACCTGAAAATCCGCGAATTACTAATGCACAAAAGTCGATAAGAACGAATGATATTGAAAATGTTGGGAAGACAGCACGTCATCATACTTTCTTTGAAATGCTCGGAAACTTCTCAATCGGTGACTACTTTAAAGAAGAAGCGATTGAATGGGGATGGGAATTTTTAACTAGTGAGAAGTGGATTGGATTTGCTCCAGATAAATTATCCGTTACGGTTCATCCAGAAGATGATGAAGCCTATGATTATTGGAAGAATAAAATTGGGATTCCTAAGGAACGTATTATTCGATTAGAAGGGAATTTTTGGGATATTGGGGAAGGCCCGAGTGGACCTAACACGGAGATTTTTTATGATCGTGGACCGAGCTATGGCAATGATGAAAATGATCCTGAACTTTATCCAGGGGGAGAGAATGAACGGTATTTAGAAGTTTGGAATCTGGTTTTTTCTCAATTTAATCATAACCCAGACGGTAGTTATACGCCGCTGCCAAAGAAAAATATTGATACGGGTATGGGGCTTGAACGTATGGTTTCTGTCATTCAAGACACACCAACCAACTTTGAAACTGATTTATTTTTGCCTATTATTCAAGCGACAGAAAAAATTGCTGGAGTAAAATACGGTGAAAATAAGGAAACTGATGTTGCATTTAAGGTCATTGCCGACCATGTTCGTACGGTTACATTCGCTGTGTCAGATGGAGCTCTTCCTTCTAATGAAGGACGTGGCTATGTTCTCAGAAGATTGTTACGACGTGCAGTTCGTTATGCAAAGTTAATTTCAATCCATAGACCGTTTATGTATGAGCTTGTTCCTGTAGTTGGAGAAATTATGGTTGACTTCTATCCAGAAGTACAAGAGAAAACTGAATTTGTTCAAAAGGTTATGAAAAATGAAGAGGAACGGTTCCACGAGACATTAAACGAAGGTTTATCAATTCTTGAGAAAATTCTAGTTGATGCAGAGTCTTCTAATAAAGAAGTGATTGATGGGAAAGACGTATTCCGTCTATATGATACTTATGGCTTTCCGGTGGATTTGACAGAGGAATATGTTCAAGAAAAAGGCTTGGAAATCGATCGTGAAGGTTTTGATCGTGAAATGGCAGCGCAACGAGAGCGTGCCCGTTCGGCACGTCAAGAATCTGGTTCCATGCAAGTTCAAGATGAAGTGCTTGGACAACTAACTACGGAAAGTAAGTTTATTGGTTATGATCATTTAAAAGCAAATGCAAAGATCGAAGTGATTGTTTTTGAAAGAGAGCTTGCGAACGTCGTTTCAGCTGGTAATACGGCTCAAATTCTTCTTGATGAAACACCGTTTTATGCAGAGAGTGGTGGTCAAGTTGCAGATAAAGGAACGATTCGAGGAGAAAATGTCCTTGCGCAGGTAACAGCAGTAACCAAAGCTCCTAATGGCCAACACCTTCATACCGTTCAAGTTAAAGAAGGTGTACTTGAAAAAGGAGCAAGCGTAAGCTGTATCGTCGAAGAAACTGAGCGTATATCAATCGTGAAAAATCATACGGCTACGCACTTACTACATCAAGCTTTAAAAGATGTTCTTGGAGCGCATGTTAACCAAGCTGGATCACTTGTATCGGAGGAACGCTTGCGTTTTGATTTCTCTCATTTTGGTCAAGTAACTCCTGATGAGATGACAAAAATTGAAGAAATCGTAAATGAACAAATATGGAATGCTCTTTCCGTCGATATATCTTTGAAGAAGCTTGACGAGGCTAAAGAGATGGGTGCAATGGCTCTGTTTGGAGAAAAATATGGCGAAACGGTTCGGGTTGTAAAAGTTGGAGAATATAGCTTAGAGCTTTGTGGTGGCTGTCATGTCCGTAATACAGCTGAAATTGGTTTGTTTAAACTTGTCTCGGAGTCAGGGATCGGAGCAGGCATACGCCGAATTGAGGCGGTAACTGGAAAGGCTGCTTACGAACATATGAATGAACAAATTCAATTGTTAAAAGATGTAGCAACGAGCTTAAAAGTGAAAAGAGTACAAGACGTTCCAGCTCGGATGGAAGCAACTCAACAACAAATTCGTGATTTACAAAGAGAGAATGAATCATTGGCGGCCAAATTGGGTAACATGGAAGCTGGGAATCTTGTTAATGAAGCAGTTGAAGTGAATGGTGTGAAAGTTTTAGCGAAAAAAGTTGACGCACAAGACATGGATAGCTTAAGAGGTATTGTGGATACCTTAAAGCAAGATTTATCATCAGGCGTAATCGTTTTAGGTGCTGTTTCAGGTGAAAAGGTGAATATTGTTGCCGGCGTAACAAAAGATTTAAACAAACAAGGCCTTCATGCTGGCAAATTAGTAAAAGAGATCGCAACACGTTGTGGTGGCGGTGGTGGTGGTCGCCCTGACATGGCTCAAGCTGGAGGTAAGAATCCAGCAGAGTTGGAAACAGCGCTAGCTTTTGTAGAAGAATATGTAAAATCGATTTCCTAATTCGACTTTAATGTTGTACAATGGAAATAACCAAGCTATTTGCCGGGTTGTTCAAACGTAAAACAGACCGAAATAGCAAAGAATGAAAGAGGTGTTTGTGATGAGCTCTATGGACAAAACGATGCAATTTAATTTTCATGATGATACGGATGATGTTGATGTCCAAGAGGTACTCCTTTCTGTATATGAATCACTAGAGGAGAAAGGATATAACCCCATTAACCAAATTGTGGGCTACTTACTATCAGGAGACCCTGCGTACATACCACGTCATAAGGATGCGCGCACGCTCATTCGTAAGCTTGAACGTGATGAACTAATTGAAGAGTTAGTAAAATCCTATTTATCACAGCACCGTAAGGAGAATGGATGAGAGCACTAGGTTTAGATGTTGGTACAAAAACAATAGGCGTAGCATTAAGTGATGAACTTGGTTGGACGGCACAAGGTTTGACGACCATTAAACGGGTTGAAAATGAAGAAGACAAAGACTACGAAGCAATTGTTAGCCTCGTTGAAGAACATGATGTAGGTACGATCGTGATTGGTATGCCTAAAAATATGAATGGAACAATTGGTCCAAGTGGTGAGCGTAGCCAAATTTTCGCTGATACATTAAGTAAACATGTTTCGTGCACGATAAAGATGTGGGATGAGCGTTTGACAACTGTCGCAGCTGAAAAAATGCTCATCTCAGCAGATGTTCGTAGGAAAAAGAGAAAGCAAGTGATTGATAAGATGGCTGCGGTCATGATTTTACAAGGCTATCTTGACCACAAAGGAATGTAGCAGTGCTTTCTAACGTTGAAATTTATGTTGGGGCCAGCCTTCTACAAACATTAAGACAAAGAGGTGCAGAATAATGACAGAACAAGAAAAAGAGCGTATTGTGATCCCTGATGAGAATGGGGACGAGCATCTTTTTGATGAATTATTTAGATTCCATGTTGATGCAACTAATAAGTCCTACATTCTAGTTACACCTGTTGGCGCAGAAGAGGACGAGGACGAAGAAGTAGAAGTATTTGCTTTTCGTTTTGAGGATCGTGAAGGAGAAGAGGATGACATTGCCCTTTTCCCAGTTGAAACAGATGAAGAATGGGAAATGGTTGAGGAAATGTTAAATACATTTCAACCTGAAGATGAATAAATAACAGTGAGAAAGATTGAGGAGTTATCCTCAGTCTTTTTTTTTAACTTTTTTAATAGCAAAATTGAGACCAGGTGCTATCGGGTAAAAGCAATCCCAAAAACCAGGGTACTTTCGAGTAAAAGTAGTACCCAAAATCAGGGTATTTTCGAGTAAAAGCAATACCTAAAATCAGGGTATTGCTTTTACTCTTTATCTTTCGTCGAAATGTAGTATAATAAGGTGGTGGAAGGAGGGGAATGATGTCTAATTCCAGCAAAAAACCTCGAAATGAATTGTATGAAGAACGAGTTTCTCAGGCTAGAGTTGTGAGAAAGGTCGTCTTTTTTTGTGTTGTTGGGTTGTTAGTAATAGGTATCATTATATTTCTTAGTGGTTACTTTTATATTAAGAATACATTAGGTCCTATGGACAAGGATAATCCGGAAGAGGTCCATGTGACGATTCCAATCAATACTACTGCAAACCAAATTGGAACAATACTTGAAGAAGAGGGACTTGTTCGAAATGGAACGTTTTTTCGCTACTACGTTCGATATAAAAATGAAACAGGTTTTCAAGCAGGCGATTACTCTCTATCAACTTCTATGACAATGGATGAGATTATAACGGAGTTGAAAGAAGGAAAAGTTATGCAAGAGCCGGAACTATCTTTTACTGTACCTGAAGGAAGATGGCTTGAAGATGTAGTGAAGATTGTTGCTGAAGAGACTAGTTATTCAGGCGATGAAGTAATGGATTTTATTACTGACCAAGAGTATGTAGAAGGTCTGGTTGACCAATACTCAATGTTAACGGATGAAATATTAGATGAAGATATTCGATATGCGTTAGAAGGTTACTTATTTCCTGCTCGTTATGATTTTATGGAGGAACAGCCTTCAATTGAATCAGTGATTGAGGCTATGTTAAATCGCACAGAAAATATACTAGAGAAGTATTCAACTGAGATCGAAAATAGTGAATATACGATTCATGAATTGTTAACACTTGCCTCGATTATTGAAAGAGAAGCCCAAAAATCAGAAGATCGTTATTTGATTTCGGGGGTTCTTTATAATCGTTTAGACAGTGAAATGAGGCTTCAGGTGGATCCAACGGTTTCTTATGCTGTAGGAGAACATCTGTATATGACGAGTTATAATGCTACAGAAGTCGATTCACCATATAACACTTATCGCTATAGTGGCATTCCAATTGGACCTATTGCCAATCCGGGAGAGGATTCAATTAGAGCTGCTCTAAACCCTGAAGAGACTGATTATTTATTCTTCTATGCCCGTTTTAATGGAGAAGTTATTTATAATCAAACGTATGAAGATCATCATCGTACCCATCAGACATATCGAGATGAATGGGTAGAAGGTCAAAGTCAACAAGAAGATTAATTTTTAATGGGGGGATGTGTTTGATAACACACCCTCTTTTCTATGCTTGAACAAAAAGAATGGAGTGTAGCAATGATTAGTGAACAAGTTGAAAGTTACTTGAAGTCTCTCGTGCCAAAACGAGATGAACGAGTCGAGCAAATAGAGGCATTTGCAAAAGAAAATCAAGTTCCCATTATGGATCTAGTAGGAATGGAAAGTCTGTTACAACAGTTAAAGCTGCAAAAACCTAAGCGAATACTAGAAATAGGGACAGCAATTGGTTATTCTGCAATTCGAATGGCTCAAGCATTACCTGATGTAGAAATTGTTACGATTGAGCGTGATCTAGAGAGATATAAGCAAGCTGAAGTGAATGTTTCTAGGCTAGGTCTGTCTAGTAGAATTGAGTTAAAATTTGGTGATGCTTTTGATTTGGTTCAAATACTTGAATCTGAACCCCATTTTGATGTATTATTTATTGATGCCGCGAAAGGACAGTACCAACGTTTTTTTGAAATGTATGGGAAGCTTGTCCATAAAGGTGGAGTTATTTACTCAGATAATGTGCTTTTCCGTGGGTTTGTTGCGGGGTCAGACATAGAAAATAAACGGTTACGCAAAATAGCGTCAAAGATACAAAGTTATAATGAATGGTTAATGAACCATCCCAGCTATGATACGAGGATTTTGCCAGTTGGAGACGGATTAGCCGTTAGTATAAAGCTATAAAAGGAGGAAGTTGAAAGTATGGAACAGAAACCAGAATTACTTGTAACACCTATAGACATCGATGCAATCAAGCGCTTATTTCGTGCCGGTGCTGATGCAATTGTAATTGGGGAAGAACGTTATGGGTTACGTTTAGCTGGAGAGTTTTCTAGAGAAGATGTAAAAGAAGCTACAAAGCTTGCCCATGAGCAAGCAAAAAAAGTTTATGTGTCCATGAATGCACTTTTTCATAACGAAAAAGTAGACGAATTAGCTGATTATATTCTCTTTTTAAAAGATGCACAGGTAGACGGAATCATCTTCGGGGACCCTGCTGTTTTAATGGTCGCACGCGAGGTCGCTCCTGAGATGAAATTGCACTGGAATACTGAACAAACTGCTACTAACTGGTTTACGGCAAACTATTGGGGACGTAAAGGAGCCAAGCGTGCAGTGTTAGCTCGTGAAATTAATATGGATGCAATCGTTGAAATTAAAGAAAATGCTGATGTTGAAATTGAAGTTCAAGTTCACGGAATGACAAGTATGTTCCAGTCAAAGAGAACATTGATTGGAAACTACATGCAATTCCAAGGAAAGAACTTAGGGGTTGAGAAGCGTGATAAAGAGCGCAATTTGCATTTATTTGATCCTGAGCGTGATGCGCGTTATCCAATTTTTGAAGATGAGAATGGCACTCACATTATGAGTCCTAATGATATTTGCATTATTGATGAGTTAGAAGAGATGATAGATGCAGGAATTGATAGTTTTAAAATTGATGGAGTATTAAAGTCAACAGATTATATGGAAACAACTACGGCACTTTATCGCGAGGCAATTGATCTGTGTATAAATGACCGTGATAAATACGAAGAACGTAAAGAGGAATATGTAAACAAACTCGAAGAAATCCAGCCGGAAAATCGCAAACTTGATACGGGATTCTTCTTTAAAGAGACGGTCTATTAGAAGGGAGGATATTATTATGACAACGACGATTGCTGAACGCACGAAAGAAGGAAAACGAATTATTACAAAAAAACCAGAATTATTAGCTCCAGCTGGAAGTTTAGAAAAACTCAAAGTAGCTGTGCATTATGGTGCTGATGCTGTTTTCATCGGTGGACGTGAATTTGGCCTACGTTCTAATGCAGATAATTTCTCACTAGAAGAAATGAGAGAAGGAGTAGAGTTTGCCAATAAATATGGAGCGAAAATTTATGTAACAACTAACATTTTTGCCCATAATGAAAATATGGACGGGTTAGAAGAGTATTTACAGTCACTTCAAGAAGTGGGGGTTACAGGGATTATTGTAGCCGATCCTCTTATTATTGAAACGTGTAAAAGAGTCGCTCCAAAAGTAGAAGTGCACTTAAGTACACAACAGTCTTTATCTAACTGGCTAGCTGTGAAGTTCTGGAAAGAAGAAGGGCTTCATCGGGTCGTGCTTGCACGTGAGGTTGGGCTTGAAGAAATGCTTGAAATGAAGAAAAAGGTCGATATCGAGATTGAAGCGTTTATTCATGGTGCAATGTGTATTTCATATTCAGGTCGCTGTGTATTGAGTAACCATATGACAGCACGTGATTCAAATCGTGGTGGCTGTTGTCAATCTTGTCGCTGGGAATATGATTTATATGAAACAAATGAAAACGGCGAGAAGGCATTATTTGGGGAAGATGACCCACAGTATACAATGAGCCCGAAAGATTTAAACCTTGTTCAAGCAATTCCAAAGTTAATTGAAGCTGGGATTGATAGCTTAAAGGTTGAAGGGCGAATGAAGTCAATTCATTATGTAGCAACTGTTACAAGCGTGTATCGCAAGGTGATTGATGCGTATTGCGCTGACCCAGATAACTTCCAAATAGATAAAGCTTGGTTAGACGAGCTTGAAAAATGTGCGAATCGTGATTTTGCTCCTCAGTTTATTGAAGGTACACCAACCTTTGAAGAGCAAATGTATGGCAAGCATGGTAAACGAACTAAGTATGATTTTGCCGGCTTAGTCCTAGATTATAATGAAGAAACATCCATGGTAACCTTGCAACAACGTAACCATTTTAAAAAGGGAGATGAAGTGGAGTTTTTCGGTCCTGAAATTTCAAATTTCGTTCAAAAAGTTGAAACAATTTGGGATGAAGATGGCAATGAGCTTGATGCGGCTAGACACCCACTGCAAATTGTCCGTTTTAAAGTAGAAAAACCAGTTTATCCACAAAACATGATGCGTAAAGAGGTAAGATAATGACGAAGAAACCTATTGTTATCGGAGTTGCTGGAGGAACTGGTTCAGGAAAAACGACGGTAGCAAAAGAAATATTTCATCAATTCAATGAACAGTCGATCGTATTAATAGAGCAAGATGCCTACTATAAAGATCAAAGCCATCTTAGTTATAAAGAACGGTTAAATACAAATTATGATCATCCATTGGCGTTTGATAATACATTATTACTAGAACACCTGCAAATGCTATCAAATGGTCAAAAAGTTGAGAAACCAGTTTATGATTATAAGGCCCATACTAGATCAGAAGAAGTAGTTGTGATTGAGCCGAAGGACGTTATTATTCTAGAGGGTATTTTAATCCTTGAAGATGAATATTTGCGCAATATGATGGATATCAAATTATTTGTAGATGCCGATGCTGATATTCGTATTATTAGGCGTTTAATGAGAGATATTGAGGATCGTGGACGTTCAATCAAATCAGTAATTGATCAATATACTTCTGTTGTGAGGCCGATGCATTTACAATTTATAGAGCCGACAAAGCGTTATGCCGATATTATTGTGCCAGAAGGTGGGCAGAATCGTGTCGCAATTGATCTAATGGTGACAAAAATTCGTACAATTATTGAAGAAAAAGCAATTTTGTAATAGCATAGGAACAGGTCTATAAGTTAAAAACTCGGGTTTCCGAGTTTTTAATTTACATATGTAGCAGTTATCCAATATTATATTATCGATGTAGTAGATGATGAGGAGTGAAAGACATGGCAGAAGAGAAAAAGCATTATATGACGATGGATGGAAAAAAGAAATTAGAAGAGGAATTAGAGTATTTAAAAACAGAACGACGGAAGGAAGTCGTTGAACGCATAAAAATAGCACGTAGTTTCGGTGACCTTTCTGAGAATTCAGAGTATGATTCTGCGAAAGAAGAGCAAGCATTTGTTGAAGGCCGTATTGCGCAACTTGAGAAAATGATTCGAAATGCAGTCATGATTGAAGATGAAGAAGGAGCAGCAAATGTTGTCTCTTTAGGAAAAACCGTTAAGTTTATAGAACTACCAGATGGAGATGAGGAAGAGTATACAATTGTCGGTAGTGCAGAATCAGATCCGGCTGAAGGTAAAATTTCAAATGATTCTCCTATGGCACAAAGCTTGTTAGGAAAAGCAATTAATGAAACTGTTGTTGTAAATACTCCTGGTGGAGAAATGGAAATTAAAATTATTGATATTAGTTAAACGTTTACACCGAGCCACTCGAGTTATATAGAGTGGCTCTTTTCGATTTGGTATCATCTATGTTTTTTTATGTGAAATCTTGTATAAAGCGAATATCGCGCTTTTTAGTAAGATCTTGTATAATAACGAAAGAGATATTACTAAGGGAGTGGAACTATGTCAGGGTATCGTTATGAGCAACGTAAAAAGAAACGAGTCAACCGTATATTAAATGTGGCGATAGGTATTGTAACCATTCTTATTATTGTATTTGCTGTCCAAATCTTTTTTGATAATTCTATAGCCGAAGAAACGATAAGTGAAAGTGATAATTTAGATGGAGTTGAACCGGTGGATGAACTAGAAGGAAAGGAAGCTAACCTTATTGGTGCAAACACCGAAACTGAGGATGAGACAGTCGAGGAAGACACTAGTCTAAGTGAAGAAGAGGCTGAAGAAGAGGAACTTGAACCAATTCCTGATGGGGAGTGGGAGCCAGTTGGTACCACACAAACTGGGGAATTTTCTCATGATTTCACAAGAGATGGTACAAACTGGAATGAGATGGTGAAGGCCATTAAATCAACAGGGTTTGAAGACATAACTTTATGGCGGCTTGAAAATGGAGGTACAGGTACAACAGCACGTGGAGAAGTGAGTGAAAAAGGATCCAATGATAAGTACGAAGTCATTATTGAATGGATTGACGGCCATGGCTGGATGGCTGTTGAGAAAAATAAAATAAATTAAGGTAAGCATGCTATAGGAATCTGCTCCTCATTTCTATTGAGGACAGGTTCTTTGATTTAGATAACCACAACATGGCTTTGAGAAGAAAGGAATTATTATGTCACATACAATTATTACGAATGGAACGATTATTACAGTAGATTCGAATCAAACAGTACATAAAAATGGAGCTTTGGCATTTGAGAATGGGAAAATAACTTATGTTGGGAACGTGCCAAAAGATTTATCTGACTATGATGAGGTCATCGATGTAAAAGGAAATATTGTATTACCAGGATTGATTAACACTCATGGTCATGCCTCCATGTCTTTATTACGTGGATATGCAGATGATTTGCCGTTGCAACAATGGTTAGAAGAAAAAATGTGGCCAAATGAGGCAAAATATACGAAGGATCATGCAAAGTGGGGAGCGTACTTATCAATTATTGAAATGCTTCGGACAGGAACGACTACATTTG
This sequence comes from Halalkalibacter sp. HAAS-P014, assembly GCF_056619965.1. NCBI lineage: Bacteria > Bacillati > Bacillota > Bacilli > Caryophanales > Bacillaceae > Halalkalibacter > Halalkalibacter sp. HAAS-P014. Next base: position 70,005 of record NZ_JBWQTV010000015.1, read on the forward strand.
TAGATATGTATGACAATATGGATGAAGTCGCTATGGCTGTAGAAGCATCTGGTATGCGTGCAAGGCTATGCCGTGGAATGATAGGGTTTGGAACTGAAGAATTGCGTCAAAGCAAATTAGAAGAAGCTGCGAATTTTGCACGCAATTGGAATAATCAAGCAAATGGACGTATTACGACAATGATGTCGCCTCATTCTCCGTATACTTGTGGACCTGATTTCATAGAGAAAATTGTATCTAAAGCAGTTGAGTTAAATTCACCTATCCATATTCACATGTCAGAAACTCAATCTGAAGTGGAATTAAACGAACGTGAATATGGAGAACGTCCCGTAAGACATTTAGAGAAATTAGATGTCTTTCAGCAACCGACTCTTGTGGCACATGCTGTACATGTTGAAGAGTGGGAAATGGACATTCTTGCCAAACATGATGTAAAAGTTTCTAATAATATTATTAGTAATCTAAAATTAGCTAGTGGAATTGCTCCGGTGCCTGACATGCTAAATAAAGGGATTACGGTTTCACTTGGAACTGATAGCTCTGCTTCTAACAATAATTTGGATTTGTTTGAAGAATTGAAGCAGGTCGCCCTTTTGTATAAAGGTGTGCACAATGATGCTACGTTAATCTCAGCAGAAAAAGCACTTCAAATGGCAACGATTTATGGAGCTGAAGCTATTTGGTTAGATGAGCAAATTGGAAGCCTTGAAGTAGGGAAGGAAGCAGATCTAGTTATTATGAATACGAATCAAGCTTTTTATCAGCCAGCTCATAACTCTATTTCTCACCTTGTCTACTCGGGAAGTGGAAGAGATGTGAAAGATGTATTCGTACAAGGAAAACAAGTTGTGAAAAATGGAAAGTGCGTAACGGTAGATGAAGAAAAAGTGATATTTGAAGTGAATCGTTTAAGCGAGCAGTTCTAAATGTAAATGCCCCGTAGCTGTTACTGCTAGGGGGCATTTTTTAACTTCTTTAATCTATTTTCCAGCTCTCTAAATAGGTTTTTTGCTTTTCTGTTAACGAATCAATACTGATTCCAAGAGATTGTAACTTTAACTGTGCCACTTGTTGGTCTAGTTCATACGGAACTGTAATAATACGGTTGCCAATTTCTTTGTAGTGTTCATTAACATAGGCTAGGGATACAGCTTGTAAGGCAAAGGTCATATCCATAATTTCAGCTGGGTGACCATCACCTGCACCAAGGTTCACTAAACGTCCTTCTGCAAGTAAATAAAGCTTACGACCATCTTTTAATAGATACTCTTCAATGTTTTTGCGAACTTCACGTTTAGATGTCGATAGTTCATCAAGAGCATGCTTATTTACTTCTACATCAAAATGACCTGCGTTTGCAAGGATTGCCCCATCTTTCATATTTTCCATATGCTCACGGCTTATTACATATTGGTTACCAGTTACTGCGATAAAATAATCACCCTTTTTAGCTGCATCAACAAGCGACATTACTTCAAAGCCATCCATATAAGCTTCAATAGCTTTGATGCTATCTACTTCTGTGACTATTACCTTTGCACCGAGCCCCTTCGCTCTCATCGCTACACCTCGGCCACACCAACCGTAGCCAACGACAACAACGGTTTTACCAGCAACGACTAAGTTTGTTGTTCGGTTAATACTGTCCCAAACGGATTGACCAGTTCCATAACGGTTATCAAAAAGATGTTTACAATAGCCGTCGTTAACTGCAATCATTGGAAAAGGAAGATCGCCTGATTTCTCTAGTGCTTTATCGCGAATAACACCTGTAGTTGTTTCTTCACAACCACCACGAATGTTTTTAATAAGGTCAGGTCGTTCTGAATGTAGAAGAGTTGTAAAATCTCCTCCGTCGTCAATGATCAAATCAGGCTCGACTTCAAGCGCCATAATTAGATGTTGCTTAAATTCTTCTGGGTCAGGACGATGCTTCGCAAAAACAGTAATACCATCCTCTGCAAGAGCAGCACATACATCATCTTGTGTAGAAAGAGGATTACTTCCAGCGATATAAACATCAGCTCCACCTGCTTTAACGACTTTAGCGAGATAGGCTGTTTTTGCTTCTAAATGCAGGCAGATAGCAACTTTTAACCCTTTGAATGGTTGGGTAACTTCAAATTCTTCTCGAATACGATTTAAGACGGGCATATGTTCTTTAACCCAATCAATTTTTAAATGGCCTTCCGGTGCGAGACTCATATCACGAACGATGCTTTTCATATTTATTATTTCCTCCATTGTATGTAATTCCAACTAACCATTATCATAACGTATAATGACATGAGAAGAAAGTTTGCTACATTAATGTGCTTGAAAAAAATTTTTATTATTTTTTAAGAGTATTTAACCAGTTCCCACTGATGGAATTGTTTTTCTGTATTAACAGAGATTACATCTGCTATTCATGCTAAAAGCTGATAGAATGAATCTAGTAGGAGGCAGATAAAATGGAAGAAAAAAAGGTAAAACAACTTGAAGCGAAAATTGCAGATTATAAACAATTCGGGTTCATTTTATTGTCTTTAAGCATCTTTATGTTTATTGGATTAGTGATTCCAACAGAAAATGCAGCCATTACACTACCAGGTGTATTTATTGGTGGTATATTTATAGCGCTTGTTACAGCAGTTGTGTTTCATCGACTTGCAATGAAAGCACAGAAACAATTGTATGAAGAAAGCAATCAATCTTAAATATATATGAGGAGCTGACTTAGCTTGAGGTTAAGTCAGTTTTTTCGTGTTAAAATAATAAACTTAAAGGTTATAGACAGACGTATCTATAATAAAATGTGTACATACTTCAAAATAAAAGTAAAAGAGAAAGAGTTTGAGGGGAGTAATACATGGTACATTCTAAGACTAAAAGACCGCTCGTTCTTGCTGCAATTATGTTGTCGATGTTTCTAGCGGCAGTGGAAGCGACAATTGTAGCTACAGTGATGCCAGGGATCGTTGCGGACTTAGGGGGATTTTCATTATTTAGTTGGGTTTTTTCTGCCTATTTGCTAATGCAAGTTGTTATGATACCTTTATATGGTAAACTTGCAGATTTGTATGGGCGAAAAATTATATTCTCCATAGGTATTGGGATCTTTTTGCTAGGATCTATTTTATGTGGATTTTCATTGTCAATGGAAATGTTAATCATTAGCCGTATATTACAAGGGATAGGAGCGGGGGCAGTTCAACCAATAGCGACAACAATTGTAGGTGATATGTACACCAAAGAAGAAAGAGCGAACATTCAAGGCTATTTAGCAAGTGTATGGGGAGTTTCCGCGATTTTAGGACCGGTTCTTGGTGCTGTATTTGTGGAGTTTGCTCATTGGTCTTGGGTATTTTGGATGAATGTACCGTTAGGGATTCTTTCAGCTTTGATTGTTATATTTTTCCTTCATGAAGAAGTCGATAAAAAGAAGAAAAATATCGACTATGTAGGAGCGTTTTTATTATTTTTATCTGTATCATCTTTAATGTTCGTGTTGGTACAATTTGATGGTGAACTCTTGTTGACTCCGTTTCAGCTTATTAGCATAAGTGGTGTTTCATTAATGAGTTTTATTTTATTTATCCTGAACGAGCGTAGAGTGAGAGAACCGATGATCACGCTCTCCCTATGGAAGAAAAAAGAAATACGATATGCTAATTTAGCTTCATTTATGTCTGGAGCCATGTTACTAGCAGTCGCAAGCTATTTACCAACCTATGTTCAAGGGGTTCTTGGCCAAACTCCTCTAATTGCTGGGTTGACTTTAACAGTTATCTCAATAGGCTGGCCAATTTCATCTACGATAGCTGGAAAAATGATGCTAAAAACTGGGTTTCGGGTTACGGCAGTTATTGGTGGAGTGGCTTTAATATTAAGTAGTTTATGTTATTTGATGCTACCCTATATAGCACATCCCCTTTGGGCGGCGCTGGGATCGTTTTTATTAGGGGTTGGTATGGGCTTTTCAACAACGACCTTTATTGTTTCGATTCAATCTAGTGTTGATTGGAAAGTGAGAGGCGAAGCGACAGGGATGAATATTTTTATGCGTCAATTAGGTGGAGCAGTTGGTGTAGCGTTTCTCGGAGGAGTCTTAAATAAGCAATTACAAACATCTCTTAATCAAGCAGATGAGATGTTACCAATTGATCCAAACATTGATGCAGTCAACGTTTTACTCGAAGCAGAACAAAGGGCCCAGCTCTCAATAGGTGAACTAGAGCAATTGCAGATGATCCTTGCTAACAGTTTATCAGCAGTATTTATGGCGTTGTTTTTACTAGCGATAATCGGCTTTGTTTTCATTAGTCTATTGCCAAAGGATTCAGTTCAATCGAAAAACCAAGATGCCTAGTTAGGGCTATCTTGGTTTTGTTATTTCTAAAAAATGGGTAAGGATGCGCGCGGTTAGACCCCATATTACATAGTCTTGATAATAATAAAAGTATTCAGCTGTCTCGTTATAACGTTTCGTATACGATTTCCGGTTTGAAATTTTATCCATAGGGAAGTCGTCTCCAGGTTCATGCCACATCTTCATAACATGTTGTTTTGGTTTGTAACTCATTAAAAAAGAAAGAGGAACAGTAAAAATGTGGTCAACTTCCTTTTGGTTGATGTTTACTTCACTCAGGTTCTTTAACTTACCTACATACGGATAGATAATTCCTCGGTAAGGTGTAACAAGGATATCAAGTGGAGCAATAATAGAAACTTCGCCCTCAGGAATGCCTATTTCCTCTGATAGTTCACGGACGGCAGCAGCTTCTGCAGATGAATCGTTCTGGTCAATTTTGCCACCCGGAAAGCAAATTTCTCCTGGCTGTTTATTTAACGCTTTTGACCTCACTTCAAAAACGATTGATAATTCATCATTTACATGAACTAATGGGACAACGATAGCTGAATTCATTGTATTAGATGAACTGAGGATTCCATTTTTTCTATTCGTTAACTTTTGTTGAATGAAAGAGAAGTCATTCATGTTTTAACCTCCTACTAATAAAATACATTGCACTTATTAAGTTTATTAATGTCGAATTACTGAGTTTATTATTTATCTTACATGTTAATAGATTTCACACTTTTTTAGTAGCTTTAAGTTTTATGTTAGATGATATAACAAAAGTGCTGTAAGTAGAAATAGTATAGGGTACATTAATTACAGGAAAGGTCATTGACCTAGCTTCCAAAATGTTCTCTCTACTCTCCCCCATTGCGAGCGATTCGATGAATCGCTCATTTTTTTATTTTCAAGGTTTTAAATTTACTTTTTCGTTAATTATTTAGTTTCTTATAATAATTAGTTAATTTGTTTGGTATGATCAAATAAAGAACTTTATAAATCATAATAAGCAAAAGATTGGTTTTGATTAAAGAATAGTAAGGGCGATGTTTTATGAGAGACATACAAAAAAACTTTATGAATAATGAAACTTTGTACGAAGTGTTTTACGATCCAGAAACAGAGTGTTTATCTTTTGAGCGACTCATTCATTTTTTAAATCACTCTTATGATGGGTTGTTACTCAGTGACAGGAATGGTCGTATTTTCTTTGTTAATGAAGCTGTTGAGCGGATATCTGGTTTGAAAAATGAAGATATGTTAGGGCTTACACCAGAAGAAATGCAAGAAAAAGGCTATATTTTAACCCAATCAAAACTGAAAAAAAATCCACTTACAATTGAACAAACATTAAGAACTGGCAAAGAGATTTTCACAACAAGCCTTCCTATAAAGAATGAAGGTGGCGAGATTGTTTGTTATATTGCTACTTTTCGAGATATCAACGAACTAAATGAATTGCACCAAGAACATAACCTCCAACGAGATATAGATTATACGGAGTTACAGGAATTACGGACACGCTTTTTAGTTATGGATGAATTCGTAACGACTAGTGCACAGATGAAAAAGATAATTGAAAAATCGATTAAGGTAGCTCAATCAGATGCGACCGTCCTCATTAGAGGAGAGTCAGGTGTTGGGAAAGAATTAATCGCGAAAACAATTCATAATTCGAGTTTCCGTTCGGAAAAGCCTTATATCCAAATAAATTGTGGGGCTATTCCTGAGAATTTAATTGAGGCTGAGTTATTTGGATATGAAAAAGGAGCATTTACGGGGGCTGAACGAACAAAAGCTGGTTTACTTGAAATGGGAAATGAAGGCACAGTTTTATTGGATGAAGTTGGAGATTTACCGTTAACTGTTCAAGTGAAGTTGCTTCGAGTTTTGCAAACCGGTGAATTTTACCGAGTAGGTTCTACTAAACCTAGAAAATTGCAGGTGCGTTTTCTAGCTGCAACACATCGCAACTTAAAAGAAATGGTGAAAACAGGTGAGTTTCGAGAAGACTTGTTTTATCGATTAAATGTAATTCCGATTGAAATTGCTCCACTTAGGGAGAGAAAAGAGGATATCATTCCTCTTGCTTACCATTTTTTAAAGAAGAACAATGAAAAGTATCAAACAAGAAAACGCTTAGATGAAGAAACTTGTAAGTTATTAGAGCAGTATACTTGGCCTGGAAACATACGTCAATTAGAAAATGCTATAGAAAGAATGGTTATTATGTCAGATGAAGATAGCATAAAACCATCGGTTATGCCTGAAGAAATATTAGTTACGAAACACCCTGAAACTAAGTTACCGAGCATAATGGATGAAAGGGAAATTATTCCATTAGCTGAATTAAGAGAGAAAACAGAGAAAGAGATGATCCAAAGAGCAATTAAAGCATATGGAAGCATTAGAAAGGCTTCCAAACATTTGAAAGTTGATCATACGACAATTGTTAGAAAGATGAAAAAGTATGGGATAACAAAAGAGATGGAGTAAAACACGGTGATAATAATCACCGTGTTTTACTTGTGCACCAGTTAGTGTTTTGTTTATGCACCGTTTTTGTAATGCGATCTAGAGAAATAAGATAGATGCGTGTTTCATGACTTGGCATGAATTTTGCAATAGAAGGAGTGAAGGCATAAGGAAGAAGGAGATGTGAAGTTATGAATATATTACTTGGAGCTAACATAGTATTGTTTCTCATTGTTACATTATATGCCGTGTATTTATTTATTACACTTGTCAAAACAAGGTATGAATACATTAAGCTCGGCAAGAAAGCAGAATTTCAACATACGATGAAGGAGCGTCTTAATGCAATTTGGGTCAATGTATTTGGCCAGAAAAAATTGATGAAAGACAAAAAGAGTGGAACGATTCATTTAATGTTTTTCTACGGCTTTTTACTCGTTCAACTTGGGGCGATTGATTTAATTTGGAAAGGACTTGCGATTGGTTCGCATTTGCCACTTGGTGGGATTTATCCTTATTTTACGTTTTTCCAAGAAATTGTCGTTCTCATGATCTTAGTTGCTGTTTACTGGGCATTCCACCGTCGTTATGTGGAAAAGTTAGGTCGTCTGAAGCGCAACTGGAAAGCTGGACTTGTGTTGATTTTTATCGGGGGATTGATGACATCTAAGTTACTCGCAAAAGGGATGGAACTCATTTGGCTTGAAAAATCATTAAGTGGGTTTGAGCCGATCGCATCTGGTATTGCCACTGTCTTTGGCTTTATGTCTCCAGCTGTTGCGGGCGCTTTATTCTTTGTGTTCTGGTGGATGCACTTATTATTCTTATTAACATTTTTAGTGTACGTACCACAATCTAAGCATGCTCACTTACTTGCGGGGCCAGTCAATGTCTTTTTAGGGCGTACACATAAAGTTGGGCAACTGTCTTCGATTAACTTTGAAGATGAAGAACAAGAAGTGTTTGGAGTCAACAAAATTGAAGACTTTAACCAAAAGCAGCTTGTCGATCTTTATGCATGTGTCGAGTGTGGACGCTGTACGAATATGTGTCCAGCAAGTGGAACTGGTAAGATGCTCTCACCAATGGATTTAATCGTGAAAATGCGCGACCATTTAACGGAAAAAGGGGCTGCTGTAACGTCAAAATCAGCTTGGCTGCCAGCATATGCGTTTTCGAACACGAAAGCGAACCAACTAGCGATGCAAGGAGCCGGAAGCAAGGAAGCAGCTGCGGGCTATGACGTTAGCTTAATTGGTGATGTAATAACAGAAGAAGAGATTTGGGCTTGTACAACATGCCGTAACTGTGAAGATCAGTGCCCGGTGATGAATGAGCATGTTGATAAGATCATCGATATGCGTCGCTATCTTGTGTTAACAGAAGGGCAAATGGATGCCGATGCCCAGCGCGCCATGACAAACATTGAGCGCCAAGGCAATCCGTGGGGCATCAGCCGAAAAGAGCGCGAAAACTGGAGAGACGGCCGTGATGATATTCACGTACCGACGGTAAAAGAAATGGAGAAAGCAGGAGAAGAATTTGAATTTTTATTCTTCGCAGGTTCAATGGGCTCCTACGATAAACGCAGTCAAAAGATCGCACAGTCTTTTGCGAAGGTGATGAATGAAGCAGATGTGAAGTTTGCGATTATCGGAAACAAAGAAAAGAACTCAGGTGATACGCCAAGGCGTCTTGGGAATGAGTTCTTGTTCCAAGAGCTTGCAACGGCAAACATTGAATTGTTCAAAAAGCATAACGTGAAAAAAATCGTTACGATTGACCCACATGCTTACAACACCTTCAAAAATGAGTATCCGGAGTTTGGGTTAGAAGATGTTGAAGTCTATCACCATACTGAATTACTCGCAGAGTTAATCAAGGAAGGCCGCATCAAGCCGAAACATGAAGTAAATGAAAAAATCGTTTATCATGATTCTTGTTATCTCGGACGTTACAACGAAGTTTACGAGCCACCACGCGAAATTTTACAGGCGATTCCGGGAGTAGAAATCGTTGAAATGAAACGTAATCGCCAGGACGGCATGTGTTGCGGAGCCGGTGGTGGCATGATGTGGATGGAAGAAGATACGGGTACTCGTGTGAACGTTGCTAGAACGGAGCAGGCACTTGAAGTTGAGCCATCCGTGATCGGAAGTGGCTGTCCGTATTGCTTAACGATGTTAAGTGACGGAACGAAAGCAAAAGAAGTCGAAGAAGGCGTTCAAACGCTTGACTTAGTCGAAATTTTAGAAAAATCATTGACTGCATAATTAGGAAGAAAAAGCTGTTCACATTTTTTTGTGAGCAGCTTTTTTCAATAAGGTTTAGTTTTCTTTAAGAGTTTTTCATATAGAGGAACTATGCTCTTTTATAAAACCATTTCTTAGTATATTATTGTTATTATTAACATAATATTTCAAAAATTCAATTATGTATCTTGTCTTAAAACAAGATAGTACGAACAGAGTGAAAAGCTTTCTTTACGAATGCCGTGAGTATATAAGACTCTTGCTAAGATTACTGTCTAGACATCCAAATCGTGTCTAGTAATACCTACATATGTAGGGCGAGTGGTTTTGAATGGACATGAAAGAAGGGTTTAATTTGCAGGGAGCTAGTAAAAACGGTTGTTATAAAAAAAGACTTTTTATGTTGATTAAATGGATATTATTTATAACAGGATTATTTATATTGTCGTTAGGTGTAGTATTAATGATGAAAGCAAATTTAGGTGTAGTTTCATGGGATGTATTGCATATAGGACTTTCTAATAAAACACCTTTTTCGATCGGAATATGGGTCCAAATTGTTGGCATTATTATGATATTTATTACGTGTATCCTGGACTACAGTTGGCCTCAGATTGGTAGTGTATTAAATATAATTATAGCAGGGTGGTTTATTGATCTAATACTTTATTCTAATATAATCCCAACATATACCGGTTTTATGATGCAATTCCTAATATTTTTTTTAGGTGTAATATTAATGGGATTCGGAATAGGAATGTATGTGGTAACAAATATTGGTGCGGGGCCAAGGGACGGTATGACAATAGTATTGGCTAAGAAACTGAAATGGTCAATCCGTTCAGTACGGACAATATTAGAATCATTAGCGCTAGGATTAGGTTGGTTACTTGGAGGCCCTGTGGCAATAGGGACTTTCCTAGCTGTATTCTTAATTGGTCCTGTCATGCAGTTATTTTTAAAGTTTTGGAGAAAGATTATTAGAAGGGTCGAGCTAGTGTTAAGCGCAGATAAGGGGATGGTTGTACAACAAGTTAAGAAAAAAAGTCTATAAGCAAAGTAAAACAACATTCCATTTTTTTTGGAGTGTTGTTTTACTTTCCAACAAAAATTGAAGGAAAGAATGAAATATATGTCTGAATAATGTTATGATTAAATAAAATTCATCAAAGTATTCAAGGGTGTGTAAACGTTCTTATTGGTGTTTTCCTCAGTTTAGATAAAACCCTTTCTTAACATAGATTGTTCGAAGATAGGAAGGAGAGTTTCGAATGCAAATGAGTAAAAGAGAAGTACTGTTAAATAGACTAGAAAATCATTTGCGAATGACTGCAAGACAACTTGTAAAATTCGATACGAAAGAAGAAACGTTACAATACTTGAGTGACTCATTTCGAACTGAACTCAATTGTGATTTTATCGGAATATTTTTTCAAGAGGGAAACCTTCTTATTCCAAAAGTTTGGAGTGGGGTTCAAACTAAAATGATTGAAGCATTCCCTCTTAAAGTTGAACAGTGCTCGCCGTCGCTTTTAAACAAAAGTTTGGTATTTCAAAATATTAAGGAAAAGTCTAGTTGCGAATTTACAAACTTGTTAAAAGAAGAAAGACTTGCAACTTGGTTTACGATTCCGTTAAAGGATGATTCGAACCGGTTCGGTTTTTGTATCATTGGCTTTGTAGAATACGTTCAATTATTACTTGAAATGCAAAAGGCATTTGTGGAGTTTGGTAAGGATGTAGCGGTTGCGTTGTCATTATCTAAACAAAAGGAAATGCAAAAGAATAAAATGAAAGGCATTGAATGGATCAGTAAAAATCTAACATTAGATAGTTCTATTGATCAGGTAGTCGAAAAGATAGTAGAACGTGCCGGTAAAGCAACAAATGCAAGGGGAGCATGCATTTATTTATATAATGAAACTGATAATTGTTTTACTTTTCAACCACCTTTGTATGGAGAGGTAAACCAATCTAAAAGCATTATGATTGAAGAAAATTATTTACTAAAGGAATATTTCCCGTACTTAGAAACCCCTGGAGGACCACAACTCACAGTTCCTCTTGTTATTAATTTAAAAACAATTGGTGTTCTCCATGTTGAAAATAAGGAACAAGGTTTCTTTAAAGATGAGGATTTAGGAATTTTGGAGTTGTTATGTAATCATGTGTCAGCCATGCTTGAAAATGCCCGTCTTTACAATAATGAAAGAGATCATAAGCAAAGGTTGCATTATTTAATGGAGTATCAACAAGCACTTGTAAAAGAAACTGTTGAGGATGATAATTTTGACGGGATTACCTTAACTTTAAGTCAACTGTTTACAAGGTCAGTGATTTTATTTGATCGCTTTATGAGACCGATAGCTTATAAATTATATCAGTTAGATGAAGATCAATTCCAACAACTGGTGGAGATTGCTACAGTAAAAACTTTTCAGAAAAAGAATCAGGATTTATGGTTCTCGATGGAAAATGAAAAAAAGGTTGGTGTGTGGCCGATAAATGGTGGTGGGGATTTATTGGGCTACCTAGCTATTGACATTACGGATGAAGAGATAGACGATTTTTACAGATTGAGTATTGATTTAGCGCGAAATATTTATTCAATTCAATTTATTAAACAAAAACTCGTTTTAGATGCAAAGGAACAAGTTAAAGATGGATTTGTCCATAAATTACTAGTGAGCAAAATAGAAGATGAGGATAGTATTATCCAGTATGCAAACTTGTTTAACTGGAATTTATTCAGCCCTCATAGAGTGGCTGTTCTATCTATTACATGGGATGGACAAGAGGAAACTAACCAGAACCTCCTAGAAGAACAAGCAAAAAAGTCGTTGTTATGGGATAAATTAAAAACAAAAATTATGATGTATGATCAAGATATTTTAATAGCAAATAAAGGAGAACATTATATTCTTATTGCTCCCTTAGAAAAAGAAAAAGAAAATCCAAAACGTTATTGGGCTAAACTTTATGAAAATATCAAAAAAAGAGTAGAATTAGATGGTATTCCATGTACAATCCTCGTAGGAATAGGAGGGAAAACAGATAAGCTAGCAAGTTACTATCCGGCTTATCAACAAGCAGTTCAGGCATTAAATGTCGTTTACCATCGCTTTAAAGATGCGGGTTTTGCTTTGTTTGAGGAATTAGGATCCTATACATTATTGCATCATTTGAAGAACTCTGAAATAGCTACTCTATTTATTCAAATACATTTGGAGCCATTGATTGAGTACTCAGAAGGCAAGAATATGGATTTATTTAAAACATTGCGAGTGTTTCTCCATCACAATGGAAGTATAAAAGAAAGCGCTAAAGAATTATTTATTCATAGAAGCTCCCTTTTATATCGTTTAGAGAAGATAGAAAGCTTATTAGGGATTGAACTTAGTGATTCAGGTCATCGCTTTGATTTAATGATGGCTTATAAATTATATGATATGTATTCTACAACGTAGAACTTAATTAATTATGTTTAGAGGTTATCTTATAAGGTCAGACTCCTGTAGATTGTTAAATTAGGAGTGAATTTGACTATAGGATAATCTTTTTTTTTGGGAACAGAAAGGGTTATCCGTCAAGCAGTTAAAAAAAGATCATGAGTTTCCTACATTATGAAGGTATTTTTTGATGATTGTTCATTCTATAATGAAAACATAGAAAATAATAAAAGTGGTGATACATTTAGGAGGGGATTCGGATGAGCATAAAAACAGTAGGAGTCGTCGGTGCTGGGGCAATGGGAAGTGGGATTGCCAACCTTGCAGCTATATCAGGGTTTAACGTTATTTTAAGAGATATTGAAGAAAAGTATGTACAAGGTGGATTAACAAGAATTAATAAATTTATGGAAAAAAGCGTTGCCAAAGGAAAAATGACAGTCGAGCAAAAAGCAGAGGTGCTTGAGAGAATAAAGGTAACAACAGAGTTAGAGGATTTGAAAAATGCTGATATTGTTATAGAGGCTGTAATTGAAGATTTAGAAGTGAAAAAAGATGTTTTTTCTAAATTAGACGAAATTGTACCTGAGCATGTCATTTTGGCAACGAATACATCATCTATGTCGATTACAACGATTGCTGAAGCGACAAATCGACCTGATCGTGTTGCTGGACTGCATTTCTTCAACCCAGCTCAAATTATGAAACTAGTTGAAATCGTTCGAGGATATAAAACTAGTGATGAAACAGTCGAACAATTAAAAGCGCTTTCAAAAGAATTGAACAAAGAATCTGTTGTTGTTAATAAGGACACTCCAGGATTTATTGTTAATCGAATTATGATTCCACAATTTATAGAAGCGATTAAACTTCTTGAAGAAGGTGTGGCATCTGCAGAAGATATTGATAAGGCTGTTACTCTTGGCTTAAATTATCCAATGGGTCCTTTCACATTACAAGATTTTGCAGGAGTAGATATCGGTTATCATGTAATGGAATATTTTAAAGAAGAGTTTGATGATTCACGTTTTGCACCACCATTATTAATTAAACAACTAGTAAGGGCAGGAAGATTAGGTAAAAAGACGGGAGCTGGCTTCTATGACTACGAATAATCAATTGGAGGGAAAAGCAATGAATTTGGAGTTCTTACAATGTGAAATTGAAAATAAAGTGGCAGTTGTTACAATTAATCGACCACCCGTTAATCCATTAAATACACAAGTGTTTAAAGAGATTGATACTCTAATGGGCGAACTTGAGGAAAATGAAGAAGTACGTGCCATTGTACTTACTGGCAGTGGTGAAAAAGCGTTTGTTGCAGGTGCTGACCTAAATGAGATGATGCATTTAGATACGGTAGGTATTGCAGACATGAATCGAGTATCTAGAAATGCTTTCACGAAGGTTGAAAACTTGACTAAACCAGTAATTGCTGCAGTGAATGGGTTAGCTTTAGGGGGAGGATTAGAATTAGCATTGGCTTGTGATTTGCGCTTATGTTCTGATAAAGCAAAATTTGCTTTTCCTGAAGTGGGCTTAGGTATTATCCCTGGTGGGGGTGGTACACAACGCTTGCAAAGAATTGTAGGGCAAGGAATCGCTAAGGAATTACTGTACTTCGGTGATATGTTCGATGCAGAGAGAGCGTTAAGCTTACAAATCGTGAATAAAGTCGTATCGAAAGAAGAATTGTTATCAGAAGCAAAAGAGTGGGCTGGAAAGTTAGCACAAAAACCACCAGTTGCATTACGTATGGTTAAGGTAGCTGTTAATACGGGAGCGAACGTAGATATAGAGGCAGGCTTAACAGTTGAGTCAGCATGCTTTGGTAATGCCTTTGCTACTGAAGACCGTAAAGAAGGACTACAAGCTTTCGTTGATAAAAGAAAACCAGTCTATACAGGACGCTAGTATAAGAAGTCTTTTAGAGGTATGGGAGGATACAAACACCATACCTCTACTTTAAGATGAAATATGCAATTCAATCAATGCAATCGAGGAACCACACTCTAGGGAGGAAATTTTGTTATGGGTTATGATTTGACACTAGCAGAAGTTTTAGAACAGACATACGAAGTAAATCCAAACAAAGAAGTTATCTATGATGGTGAGAATCGAATCACTTATCAAGAGCTCTATGATCAATCAAGACAAATAGCTTCTGCCTTATCTCAAAAAGGGATCCAAAAAGGTGATAGAGTAATTGTTTGTTTACCGAATTGGCATGAGTTTGTTGCTGTTTATTTTGGGTTGGCTACTATAGGTGCAATTTTAGTTCCAGCTAATACGAGGTATCGTACTGAAGAATTGGAATACATTCTGGAGAATTCAGGAGCCAAAGCTGTCTTTATTGCTAAGGACTTTGGACATGTTGACATGTTTAAGCATTATATTAAGGAAGAAAGCAATCAATATTCACTCGAAAATATTTTTACTGTTCGTTTTCAAAGTGATGAGTATTGTTCTTATGAAGACTTGTTACAGTTAGGGAAACAGGCATCCGTTCCCGAAGTGAAGATTGATTCCAAAGAAGACATATTTTCGATTCTCTATACGTCTGGTACTACAGGGAAACCAAAGGGTGCGATGTTAACACATAAAAACGTTGTCCATACTGCAAAAGTATCAGCAGAGTCATTGGAATGTACAAGTGAAGACGTTTTTTTGGTCGCGGTTCCCGCATTCCATGTTTTTGGTATGGTACCTGGTATTCTATCGGCTATTTCAGCTGGGGCAAAAATTGTTTTTATGGAAAAGTTCAAAGCTGGCCCGGCATTAAAGTTAATTGAACAAGAAAAAATCTCTGTTCATCATGGTGTGCCAACTATGTTTATTCTTGAATTAAATCATCCAGAATTTGACCAGGCTGATTTATCGTCATTACGAACAGGAATAATTGCTGCAGCGCCATGTCCAGAAGAAATCGTGAGAAAGATCCGTAATAAGATGGGCTGCGATGTTGTTGTCTCATATGGGTTAACAGAATCTTCAGCCGGAGTCACGATGACGAGCTTTTCAGACAGTGATTTACTCCGATCGGAAACGGTTGGAAAAGTCCTTGAGGGAGCAGAAGCGAAAGTTGTTGACTCCTATCGGGAAGAAGTAAAGGGTGATGTTGGAGAATTAGCGATCCGAAGCTTTGGCGTTATGAAAGGCTATTATCGTATGCCTGAAAAAACAGAAGAAGTTAAGGATGAAGCTGGTTGGTTTTATACAGGTGATTTAGCAACCATTGATGAGAGTGGTTATATTCGAATCGTTGGACGTAAAAAAGAAATGATTATTCGTGGTGGGTATAACATTTATCCGCGTGAAATAGAAGAACTTTTCTATAAGCATCCAAGTGTATTAGAAATAGCGGTTATTGGATTACCAGATACCGTATTAGGTGAAATAACCTGTGCAGCAATCAAGTTAAAACCCAATCAAGTAGAAGATGAAGAGTCAATGAAGGCTTTTATTAAAGAAAAAGTGGCAAATTATAAGATTCCAGACCGATTTGTTTTTCTTGATGAATTACCAATGACGGCCAGTGGAAAGATAAAGAAAGTCGCTTTAGAAGAAGAACTACGAAATGAGTTTAAGACGTCGCTACGTTAACGTTTGCATATTTTACAAAGAGGCGCCTAAAAGGCGAAAATAGAGGGGGTGTCCTAAAAGGTGAAAATCAACCTTTGGGACACCCCCTTTTGTTAATTATAATGTGTTCTAATAAATGTCTGACCGATAGTAACCTAGTAATTCGGAGATTTCTTCGGCTGCTTTTTTTAGTTCTTCTAGGAAATACATATATTTATTTTCGGTAATTCTTGATGTAGGTCCTATAACAGCTAAAGAGGAAACAACTTCATCAGTATAGTCACGTATAGGAACTGCAATCCCAATAAAGCCTTCATAATACTGGTGTTTAGAGATAGCATATCCTCTACTCTTTATTTTTTGTAGCTCTTTTTCTAACGTCTTAGGATCTGTAATTGTATGAGGTGTAAAGGAAGAGAGTTCATCTTGTAGAACTTGTTTGATACGGTCTTCATGTTGATAGGCTAAAATTGCCATTCCTTCACTTGTACAATGAACAGGGTTTCTCCTTCCAATTGTTGTAACTAAAGGGGTGGAACTATGATTTTCCACTCGGTATAAGTAGACAACTTCATTTTTCTCTAATAAACAGATATGAGCCGTTTCTTTAAGTGTTTGAACGAGTGTGTTTAAAATAGGAAGAGCATCTTGATAGACTTCCCTCTGTACAGTTACAACACCACCTAATGTAAGAAGGGAAAGACCTAATCGGTAACGATTTGTACGTGGGTTTTTCGATAGGAAATTTTCCTTTGCTAACGTTTTTATTAGACGATGAACTGTACTTTTAGGCAGGTGAAGTTTCTCAGCAATTTCTGTTACACCAAGTTCATTTTGGTTAACTTTAAATAAACGTAATATTTTCATAGCATTTTTAACGGAGGATAATAAATTTGGATCTTGTAATTTTGACATAAAGCAGCCCTCCTCAAACTGAATCTTAAATTATTTTCTTGAGATAATGGTGTTAGATAATTGCTCACTAGCAATTAACACGTATTTTATGATTTGTTCTTTTGATGGATAGATTCGCTTAATGGGTCCAGTTACATCTATAGATGCAATCACTTTATTCTTAGCATTATATATTGGGGCTGCAATTGATATAATTCCTTCGTGCAGCTCTTGTTCACATGAAACGAAGCCCTGTTTTTTTATTAAGGTTAATCTCTCTATTAATTTTTCTGGTTGAGTAATGGTGAATTTGGTGAATTTCTTTAATGGACCAGATATAATTCTTTCTATAAATTCACCTTTCTGGTGCGCTAGTAAAACTTGGCCACTGCTCGTACAATGAATAGGGTTTCTCTTTCCGATGTGTGAGTTTAATGTTACTGGAAACCTACACTCTACTTTTTGAAGATAGATAATGCTAGTCCCTTCAATGATCCCGATGTGGGAACTTTCCCCCATTTTACTAGTAAGTTCTTTAAGAATTGGATTTGCTTCTTGTATGATTTTTAATTGAGATGTGACGGTGTTTGTTAACGACAAAACGGAGACCCCTAAACTATATTGATTTGAATAAGGATCTTTATGGACAAACCCTTCACTTGCTAGTGTACTAAGTAAACGATGAGTGGTACTTTTGGCAATATTTAATTTTTGAGCGAGCTCGCTAACTCCAATTTCTGGTTCTTCTATTGAAAAACATTTCAATAATCGCAATGAATTCTCTAGTGAAGTAAATTTATTTGTATTAGTCATTGAAATCCCACTCTTTTCGTAATCAAGTTTAAACAGAAGGAGAAACGATACCATTCTTCACTCATAAAAAATTAAAAATATCTCTAAAACGTTCCATATAAAAGAACAAAGATCTATTATAACTATAACATAAATTTTATAATGAATTCAGAAGCTTACAAAAGCAAACGCTTTCTTAAAATAGTTGGGGGGATTTATTTATGAGTACGGTTGAAAAACGACAAGTAGTTGTAGTTGGAGCAGGTCCTGTTGGCTTGACAGCAGCCCTAGCTCTTAGAAGCAAAGGAATTGAAGTTACGGTATTGGAAGCGGATCCAAAAGACCGTCCACGTCCAGGAAGTCGTGCAATTTATATCCATAAGGCGACGTTAACTCACTTAGAAGAGATTTCTCCAGGACTTGGCTTCACACTTGCTAGAAATGGAATCGCTTGGCCAGTTAAGCGTACATTATTCCGTGGTAAGGAAGTATATGTAAAAAACTATGGTGTTACTGATATGCATCATCCAACAAAGTTACCTCCATTTACAAGTTTACATCAAGATGAAATAGAACGCCATATGTTTGATGCTTGTATAGAAGCAGATGTAGAGTTTGTTTGGGATACACCAGTTAAAGAGGTTAAAACAGATGAAAATGGAGCGCAAATTGTAACAGAGTCTGGAGATATTTGGGAAGCCTCATATGTTATTGGTGCAGATGGAGCTCGCTCAGTTGTGAGAGAAACAGCTGGAATGAAATTAGAGGGACCTCGAACAAATGATACATTTTTAGTTGTTGATGTTAAAGAAGATGAAGAGAATCCACTTCCGGTTGAAAGGGTATTCCACTATCAACACCAAGCTATGGGTGGACGAAATGTTATGTTAGTTCCATTTAAAGGTGGATGGAGAATTGATTTACAACTTCTAGAAGGAGACAATCCAGACGATTTCACTGAAATTGAAGGAGTAAAAAAATGGTTACCAAACGTAATGGATGCTAAATATGCTGAGCGTATTACATGGGTATCTTCTTACCGTTTCCATCAAGTTGTCGCGAACTCTTTCACTGACAAGAATAATAAAGTTCTACTTGTCGGTGAAGCGGCACATCTATTCGCTCCATTTGGCGCCCGTGGGTTAAATTCAGGAGTACCAGATGCTGTTATATCGGTTAATGGTATTGCAAAAGCGCTTAAGACAGATGATTCAACAGTTGCAAATGAAGCAATTCAAGCTGCAGCCAAAGAGCGTAAAATTGCAGCAGAGTGGAATCGTAATGGTTCAACAACGGCACTAGAGCATCTTCAAGGTAATTCATCATATATGAATATGAAGCGTGAGCTTGCAGCGTCTCTTACACCAGTAGTACCTAAGTTAGGTAGATGGTTGGATGAAGGCCCTTATGGACCGAAGTCAGGACCACCTGAATTAACAACTAAGTATTAAGCGTTAAAGAGTAGATCAATGGTTCGGGAGCGTAGCTAGTATATGAAATTACTAATGTCTCCTGTGTTGCAGTAGTAATGTTAATTCCACACCTCCTGCGAAAGTAGTTAGTAAGGTGTGGAATTTTTCAAATCAAGATAATCTAGGCAAGAGGTGCATTACAATCGGTCATTTAAGAGATAAAGTTATTATCGTTACAGGTGGAGGACGTGGAATTGGATTTGCGATTGCTCAATATTGTTTAGAACAAGAGGCTGATGTCGTTATTGTTGACCATCTGAATGAGCGAATTCAAGAGGCTATTGATAAGCTCGACTCAAAAGGTAGCAACATCTATGGGATCGTGGAAAGTGTGGCGACTCGTGCTGGAGCAACTCGAATCGTTAAAGAAACACTTGATAGATTTGGGAAAATTGATACGTTAATTAATAATGCAGCCATCACCCGTGATAATAGTCTACTTAAAATGGAAGATGATGAGTTTGATGAGGTTATAAATACTAATTTAAAGGGACCTTATTATTGTATGAAAGCTGTTGCAGGGCCAATGGCTGAGCAAGGTAGTGGCTGCATAGTCAATATGATTGCTGCTTCGGCAGTTGCAGGTAACCCAGGTCAAACTAACTATGCTGCAGCTAAAGGTGGACTTTTAGCAATGACTTTAACATGGAGTGCAGAACTTGCAAGAAAAAATATCCAAGTTAATGCTGTTATTCCCGCTGCATGGACGGAAATGTCTGAGAATATTCCGGAAGAAGTGATGAAAAAAGTTGTTGGTGAAGAGAAACTACGCAAGCTACAATCTCGTAAACCTGACCAAGTAGCTCCATTAATCGGTTTTCTTATTTCGAATTCTGGACGGGAAATTTCAGGACAGTGCTTTGGGATTGCAGGTAAAGAGCTATCTATTTGGAGTTATGCTAAACCGGCCGTAACAAAGGAATCAAACGAAGAGAAATGGTCATACGATGAACTTTGTCAATTAGTTGAAAAGGATCATAACAACTTATGGCAAGTTCCTGTATCTCCTTTTCTTTAATATAAGTATGTAAATATAAGGGAGAGGATAATATGGTAACAGCGTTAGAAAAGAAAAATACGGAAATTTATGGACCTAATGGTAATAATGTTGCGATTCTTGTGTCGCGTTTAAATGAAATAAACTGGTACGAAAATCTCGGGAAACAAAATGGGAGAGTAGAAGCAGAGAAAGCAATTAAAGATTTCACAAATCATTTAAAAGTTGATGGTTACCAAGTAAATTGGTTAACAAAAGAACAACTACCTGCTTTTTTTGAAGATATGCATTTAGAAACAAGCCCTTTGTGGAGAGATTTACAAGATATTCCTGAGAGGATAAAGCAAAAGGCTGTAGAATCTGGACGTGAAGAGCTTTTGTCCTTTGCTAACGATGTTGTTCCTGAACAAGCGTTTCATGGTTCATATGAGGGGGCTTTTAGTGAATTAGAACAATATGACCGAAAAGTTATTCATATTGCTACTGTTACTGGTATGTATATTGCTGGTTTAGCGGTAGCGTGGGAATTGCTTGGGGATTTAGAAGGCTTTGAGGTGAACCCGTTCTTGGCGCTTATTGAGATAGTTGAAAAGGGTCACTTACCTCTTGGTTTATATGATAATCAGTTTTCTGTAATATAGGGTTACTAGAGAAAGGGCATCTACTAAATGAGTTAGTTTTTACTACTCATTTGGGGATGTACCTTTTTTGCTTTTCAATAGGATACAATATTTTAGTAGGAAGTGATAGTCGATATGAAATATAAAAATGGTGACAGTATTGTTTTACCAATAAGCATTCCCATACGAAATTCACTAAAAACAATAAATTATTTCTTGCAAAAAAATGAACAAGGTCTTGTATTAATAGATGCAGGTATGGATCAGGAGGTATTTTGGGATGGTTTGGTAGAAGGACTTCAGAAACTTGGATGTATTATTAGTGATTTAGATGCTATTTTACTGACTCATCACCATATGGATCATGTTGGCCTAGTTAATAGAATTCTCTCGGTACATAACCTGCCTGTCTATGCTCATTCATTAGCTATTCCTAGGTTGAAAAGGCATAAGGACTTTCTAGAGATGAGGATTAATTTTTTTCAACAGTTGTACAACGAAATGGACTGTGGTGAATACGGAGACAAGCAAATTCAAAAGATGCAAGTAAATACGAGAAAGAACGATAATCTTAAATTGCAGACTGAAGTAAAGACTTTAGAAGAAAACCAAGAAGTTTATGGTCTTAAAGTGAAGGAGTTGCCAGGGCATGCTCCGGACCAAATAGCCTTTTTAGATGAAAAAAACAAGTGGGGATTTGGAGGAGATCAACTCATTCAACATGTGATGAGTATTGCGTTAGTAGAACCAGATGAAAAAGGGAACAGAAGAGCAACACTAGTGGAGTATGTTCATTCTTTAAAGAAATGCCTGGAGTATGAGTTGGAACTTGTATTTTCTGGACATGGAGAAGTGATCACAGATGCACAGGCATTAATTAATGCTAAGTTAGTGAGTATTGAACAAAAGGCAGAGGATATTCTAACTAGCATTAATCAAGGCGCCTCAACAGGAAAAGAGATTGCCATTCAACAAGTAGGAACGGACAAATTTGAGAGGAAGTTTTATTTTGTAATGTCAGAATTGATCGCATACCTAGATTATTTAGAAGTGAATAACTATGTGAAGAAAAGTAAGCTTGATAACAAATGGCATTATTATGTCTTAAAGTAACATTGACGCCAATAAAAGATCAAAATAAAATGGGGGTAATATAACGAAAATAAGTGATGGATCGAGGAGAAAAATGAGAGAACTAAATGTTGAACCGATTAGAGCATTAGAAAGAGCAATTCAAATACTGAATTGCTTTTCATTTGACAGAGTGGAGCTAAGCATTGATGAAATTGTAACGAAAACCCAATTAGCTAAAGCGACTACCTACAGACTGCTTTGGACGTTAGAGAAAAACGGTCTTGTTCATTTTGATGAAAAAGGTAACAAATACCGTCTTGGACATAAGTTACTAGAGTATGGTGGAATTGTATTGGAAAATTTGGATATACGTAGAGAGGCTGAACCTATAGTTGTTGAGCTATTTGAAAAGAGTGGACATACGGTTTTATTTGGTGTTCCACAAGATGATACGATTCAATATGTACTAAGGTATGACAGCGATGAGGGATTTCAACCACGTTCCTACATTGGAGGAAGGCGTATTTTGAATATGGGGGCATTAGGCATTGTCATGCTAGCATTTATGGAAGAAAAATATGTGCAAAATCTCTTAGATAAACATCCTTTACAAGCCCATACCCCTCATACTGTTGTAAGCAACTCAAAGTTTTTGGAGCGACTCAACACAATAAAAACACAAAAATACTATGTCGATGTCGATGAGACATTTGTTGGTTTTACAGCGATTGCCTTACCAGTGTTTGGATCGAGAGGAGAAATTGTAGCGTCTCTTGGTATTGCAGGTCCAAATTTCAAAATGGAGGGAGAGGCAAGAGATCACCTCATTTCCATGACCAGAAAAGCTGCAGAGAAAGTTTCGGAAAGGCTTGGTTTTGTTAATTAAATAGTTAGATTGTAAGCGGCTAAAAAGGTATCCTTTTAAGTCGTTTTTTTTATAAGAAAGTTTGTTATAACTTCTTTTGGAATTGTTTGACTTTTTAAAAAGATAGCTTTATAATTTAATTGAGATCACCAAATGAATTATCAATTCATACAGTGAATCAAAAAAAAGGGGGGGTCTTGCGTGAGTAACCAGAGTAATGTCGAGAGTCAGCTTGATATATTGTCTAAAACGTTAGAGGATTCTAACTTAGGACCATTGTGGGAAACGTTAGGGGAAATGGTAACAAAGGAACCAACACATAAGATAAAGCCATACCTTTGGAAATGGCATATTATTAGAGAGAATCTCATGAAATCTGGTGAACTTCTCAAAGTTGGCAGGAAAGCTGAAAGAAGAGTGATCTACTTACAGAACCCTTCATTGAAAGACAAGGTGGGGTTTGCTACTGAAACACTTTATGCAGGCATTCAATTATTACTTCCGGGTGAAGTTGCACCATCGCATCGCCACTCGCAAGGAGCAATTCGCTTTGTGATTGAAGGAGAAGGCGCATTTACAACGGTAAACGGTGAAAAGACATATATGGATGAAGGTGATTTAGTCTTAACGCCAGCATGGACTTGGCATGATCATGGGCACGAAGGAACAGAGCCGATGTTGTGGATGGACGGATTAGATGTTGGTATGGTGAAAAATCTATGTGGATCCTTTTTTGAGCTATTTGATCAAGATACGTACCCAGTGAAAGGTGTACCGGATGGAACCGTATCAAGATTTGCTGCAACAGGTGTACGTTCTGTTACAGAAAGAAAGAATCATAATGGTTATCCTTCACCATTAATCAATTATAAGTGGACAAAAGTAAAGGATGGAATAGAAGAACTGTCTCGATTAGAACCATGTCCATTTAATGGGTATGCTGTAGATTATATTAATCCAGCCAATGGCCAGTCAGCTGATGCGAGAATTGGTTGCACGATGCAAAAGTTAACAGTTGATATGCATACACGCGCACACCGTCATGTTCACAGCGTCATCTATCATGTGAAGGCTGGAGCCGGTTATACGGTTATTAACGGTGAGAAGTTTGAATGGTCAAAAGGTGATTTTTTTGTGATTCCCCCTTGGCATTGGCATGAGCACCATAATACAGGTGAGGAAGATGCTTATTTATTTTCCATCAACGATCGACCAGTTATGGAACTAGTAGGTCTCGAGATGGATGAGGAGTATACTGAAAATAATGGGTATCAAACTATCACAAGTACGTTCCAACCGTAAATAAAAAATAAATGAATAGCAGGAGGAAACTATGAAATTTGCACTTTTTAATAATTTCCAATTAGGATTAGTAGAAGACAATGTCATTTTTGATATCGGAGAGTTGCTTTTTGGGAAAGAATATAATTTCTGTCCAATGGTAGAATTTATTGAAAATTACGCAGAGTACAAAGAGAAGGTGGAGATGAATTATAAAAATGCTACTACCTATCCATTAAGTGAAGTTCGTTTAAGGCAACCGGTTTCTCGTCCTGGAAAAGTAGTTGCAGCACCTGTAAATTATTTGTCTCATAAAAAGGAGATGAAAGTTGAACATACAGCTCGAGGACTAGGTTTCTTTTTAAAAGCAAATTCATCGATTGTTGGTCCAGAGGATGAGATTGAACTTCCTTATGAAGATCGTCGATTTGATCCGGAATTAGAGTTGGCATTTGTAATCGGGAAAAGAGCGAAGAATGTGAAAAGAGAGGACGCTCATGAGTACATCTTTGGTTATACAGGTTTAAACGATGTAACGCTTAGACCAAATGACGATAAAGAGGAAGAACGTTGTCTCCGTAAATCATTTGATACATTTACTCCTATGGGGCCGTGGCTCGTAACTGCTGATGAAGTAGGAGATGCTCAAAATCTAGAAATCTCTTTAACGGTAAACGGTGAAGTTCGCCAAAAGACGAATACAAAAGATATGATTTGTGGAATTGCAGAATTAGTAGAAATTTACTCACATGTATTAACGCTTGAGCCAGGTGATATTATTGCTACTGGTACTCCTGATGGGGTAGCTCCAATTCATAAGGGTGACATTGTGACAATTAATATTGAAAAGGTAGGTTCTTTCTCAAATCCAGTTACTCACGTTAAAAGTTTAACAACCTCATAAAAGTTGAAGACATTTAAATTATGATAAGGAGGCTTTTCCAACAAGACTTTAGCTTAGAGGAAGTCATTGGCAAAAGCCTTTTTTTAAAGAGTTATTTAATGTAATTCCAGAAGGGGTGTTTAGTGTGATTGTAGAAGAAAATACGTTATCGGTAGCTGAATTGTTAGAACGCGCTGCAAAAGTCAATCCGAATAGGGAAGCACTTTACGATCTTAACAAAAGAATAACCTATAAAGAGTTTCAAGAAAATGTAGATCAACTCGCTTCTTCTCTCGTTAAGTTAGGGGTGACAAAAGGAGACCATTTAGGTGTTTGTTTGCCCAATTGGAATGAAACCGCTATTATTTTGTTTGCGACAGCAAAAGTAGGAGCAACAGTTGTTCCGTTTAATACTGGTTATCGAGAGCACGAAATAGAATATATAATAGCTAATTCAGATCCTAAATTTTTATTTGTTAGTGAACAAATAGATGAGCAGATCGGAATGGCTTTGTTAGCATCTAAAGTTGAACGTGTGATCTCGGTAAGGTTTGAGCATTTCAGTGCAACTTCGTTTCAATCGTTAATGACAGAAGAGCATGATCAAAGTATTTCTATGCCGAACATTGATGTCGATAATGATATTTTTTGTATTTTATACTCTTCAGGTACAACAGGAACTCCAAAAGGTGTCATGATTCCTCATCGTAGCTTCATTCAATCAGGTTTAACAATTGGAAAAAGCTTAAGATGTACGTCTGATGATGTTTTTATTGTTCCAGCACCTCTTTTTCACATCTTTGGAATATCATGTAACCTGATGGTAGCTGTAGCGTATCAAGCAAAGGTAGTCCTTCAAGAGAAATTCAAACCAAGAGATACGCTGGAACTAATTGAACAAGAGAACGTAACCATTCATCAAGGTGTACCAACGATGTTTATTATGGAATTGAATTACACTGATTTTGAAAAGTATGATTTATCTTCGTTACGAACGGGGATGGTAGGAGCTGCGCCGTGCCCACCGGAGATTATAAAAGCCGTTAGAGAAAAAATGGGGTTAAACCTTTTAATCTCATTTGGAATAACAGAATCTGGGACCGTAACGATTACAGACTATGATGAAAAAGAGGAAAATTACTTTCAAACAGTCGGCAAACCTATCGATGGAGTCGAATTAAAAATTGTAAATGAACATAGAGAGACACTGCCTGCTGGTGAGATTGGTGAAATTGCTTGCAAGAGTGTAAGTAATATGAAAGGCTATTATAAATTACAGGAACAAACACAAAAAGTTCTTGATGATGAAGGATGGTTTTATACAGGGGACCTTGGAACATTAAATGAAAGCGGTTACCTTCGTTTTGTTGGCAGAAAGAAGGAAATGATCATCCGTGGAGGGTATAATATTTACCCCCAAGAAATAGAAGGAATATTATCAAAAAATACAAAGGTATTGGAGTCAGCTGTTGTTGGGGTTCCGAATGAGGTTCTTGGTGAACTTGTTTATGCAGTGATCAAGTTAAAAAGTGGAGTAATATGTACAACTGATGAGGTGAAATCATATTTAAAGCGTTTTATTGCTGATTATAAAATACCGAGTGAAGTTATTTTTGTTGAAGAGTTCCCTGTAACAGCGAGTGGGAAAATTCAAAAGTTGAAATTACGAGATCAAATTATTGAAAAAACAATTGGATAGCTAAAGCTGTAAATATAAGAGATTGCCTCACAAGGTTCAAATCCTAAAAGATTCAGTATAAGAGTAGCGTCAAAAAACTGAACAATTGGATTAAGGAGCTTTGCTTTGGGTCAATCTTTTAGTTGTTAGAAGGTTTTTTATAGACTTTTTTGAGTGTACAGACACATACAAGCCCAATTATACATAGTGTTAGAGTAACGACATTATGGGGGTGATCTCGTGTCTACAATAATTGCTGCGATTTCTTACTTATTTAAAGAGGTTATCGTTTTTGTATCATACGTTAAAAACAACGCTTTCCCACAACCACTCAAAAAAGAGGAAGAACGTAAATACTTAAAGTTAATGCAAGAGGGAGACGAAAAAGCACGCGACCTTCTAATTGAACATAACTTGCGACTTGTCGCACATATTGTGAAGAAATTTGAGAACACAAGGGAAGATACAGAGGATCTAATCTCAATTGGCACAATTGGATTGATCAAGGCAATAGAAAGCTATTCAGATGGAAAAGGGACAAAGTTAGCGACCTATGCCGCACGCTGTATCGAAAATGAAATCCTAATGCATCTACGTGCTTTAAAAAAGGTAAAGAAAGATGTATCATTGCATGACCCAATTGGTACAGATAAAGAAGGAAATGAAATTACTTTAATTGATGTATTGCAAGAAGAAGGCGAAGATATTGTTGATGTCATTCAAACAAATATGGAAAAAAGCCAAATATATCAATTTATTCATGTATTAGATGAGCGTGAAAAAGAAGTCATTGTTGGTCGTTTTGGTTTGAATTTAGAAGAGGAACGGACACAGAGAGAAATTGCAAAGGAATTAGGTATTTCAAGGAGTTACGTTTCAAGAATTGAAAAGCGTGCATTAATGAAGCTGTTTCATGAATTTTATAAGCAAAGTCATGGAAAGAAGTAAAAGGGCTGGAGAGGTATATCCTCTCACGGCCCTTCTTTAATTTATCATAGGAAAATTTTTATCCGTTTACGACTTCACCACCATTTATATGAATAACTTGCCCGGTTACATAGGAAGAATCGTCAGAAGCAAGATACACATAGCTTGGTGCTAGCTCTGCAGGTTGACCAGGTCTGCCCATTGGAGTATCTGTCCCAAAAGTAGCCACTTGATCAGCGGGAAAAGATGCAGGAATTAAAGGAGTCCAAATAGGACCTGGAGCAATCGCATTAACACGAATTCCTTTGCCTACAAGATTTTGCGACAGCGACCGTGTTAGAGCAACTATGGCACCTTTCGTTGAAGCATAATCCATTAGTACTGGGTTTCCTTTATATGCAACTACTGAAGCTGTATTAATAATCGAACTGCCTTGTTTGAAGTGGGGCATAGCTGCTTTGATTAAATGAAAACATGAGTACAGGTTTGTTTTAAACGTACGCTCCAACTGTTCTACAGATATATCCTCAATATTCTCTTGATAATATTGTTCGGCTGCATTATTCACTAAACAATCTAGTTGGCCAAAAGTTTCGATCGTTTTGTTAATTGCTTTTTGACAAAATGATTCATCGCCAATATCTCCGGAAATTAACAAACATTGTCGACCATATTTTTCAACAACGTCTTTTGTTTGGTTGGCATCATCGTGCTCTTCGAAATAAACAATAGCAATATGTGCGCCTTCTTTAGCAAATGCAATGGCTGCAGCTCGACCAATGCCACTGTCCCCTCCAGTAATAACGGCAACTTTGTTGGTTAATTTGCCACTTCCATTATAATTTGGATCATCATAGATAGGTAACGGATTCATTGTACTTTCGATCCCAGGTTGATGGTTTTGGGATTGAGCGGGTTGACCGTTTGATTGTTTTGATTTTATGTCGTTATAATTCAAGTATGATCACTCCTCATGAAATCAGTAACAAAGGCAAAGAGAAAAATTTGAGTACGTTTATTAGGATGACTCGCTCTTATAGGAATTAACCGAAAATTTCACAATATGACTATATAATCGGAATAAAAAAGGTTGTCTTATCAAAAGACAACCTAGGTAGAAGATTATTATGCAACATTAGAATTAGCAGATTGTGAACTTTTGCGATGAGCCTTACGTATCTTGTTGATGTACCAGATAGCAACAAGAAGGGTAATAATACCTCCAATCATGATAGAGCGCTCATACGGCAAGGAGAGCCCTTCTGGAGCATAAAGGAAGTAAGTAGACACCACTGCTGTCATGAAGAGTGCTGGGATGCCACAAATCCAATGAAATTTACGTGATTCTAATAAGTAAATTGCAGCTGTCCAAAGCATGATAGTGGCTACAAGTTGGTTGGTTCCTCCAACATATCTCCATAAAAAGGTATAATCAATCGTTGAAAGCCAAAAGGCAGGAATTGTAACAGGTATAGTAGCAAGTAAAATACCTTTAAGACCACGAACTTTAAAAAACTTTTCGACTAATTCAGTAACCATCATGCGTGAAGAACGTAATGCAGTATCCCCAGTTGTAATTGGTAAGATAATTACGCCAAGTATTGCAAGAATGCCCCCAAGGGTTCCAAGTAATGCGATTGATATTTCATTAACGACTCCACCAGGACCACCTGCAGCTAAGGCTTCTTGAAGTCCACTAGTTCCACTAAAAAAGGTCATGGCAGCCGCTGCCCAAATGAGAGTAATAATCCCTTCTGCAATCATGGCACCATAAAAAACTTTTCTTCCATGAGATTCACGTTTGATCGTTCGAGCGAGAATAGGGCTTTGAGTACTATGGAAACCTGAAATAGCTCCACAAGAAATGGTAACCATTAAGAGTGGCCAAATTGGCAATTCACCAGGGTGTAAATTTTGTAATGTAAGGTTAGGAATTGACTGATTTGAAAAAAGCAAAGCCCCACCTATTGCTACAGCCATAAAAATTAAAATAGCACCAAAAAGAGGGTAAATACGACCAATAATTCGGTTAACTGGCAACACTGCAGCGAGTAAAAAATAAGCAAAAATTAATGCAATTGCAAAAGTAAAAGACAGTGGAGTTAGACTAGCAATTAATTGAGCCGGTCCAGCAGTGAAGGCAGCTGCAACAAGAATCATTAATATAATAGATACAAAGTTAGTAATTACTTTCATATTATTTCCAAGGTAGCGTCCTACTAAATTGGGGAATTGAGCCCCATTATGGCGCAAAGAAAGCATACCAGAAAAATAATCATGTACCGCTCCAGCAAAAATACAGCCTACTACGATCCAAATAAATGCAACAGGGCCGTATAAAGCTCCGGCTACGGCTCCAAAAATTGGTCCAAGGCCTGCAATGTTCAACAGTTGAATTAAACTTGCTTTCCACCACGGCATCGGTGTGTAATCAATTGCATCATGATTTGTATATGCTGGTGTTTGGTTAGTATCATTAATAACGAAAATTCGTTCAACAATTTTTGAGTAAATCATATAACCAACAATGAGTAAAACAATGGCCAAAAGAAACGTAAACATAGTACTTCCTCCAATTATCTGAAAAATCTAAGTATGATAAGTATTGTAACTATATCTTTCATGTGAATCAATATATTTTTCTGAAAAAATTAAAAATTATTAGAAGAAAATGATTTGTATTAATAAATGAGTGTAAAAAGGCTTTTAAATAAGATAAAACGAATAAGGGTGACAAAAATGTTTGTGTCACCCTTATTGTTATATAATTATTTTTTTATTCTCGGTTTTGTAGGATCACAATCTGGTTGTTCTAGATGTGCCGATTCTGCGAGCTTCTCCAAATAGTAACATTCTTCTCTTGCCATGTGGTCAGCCATCAATTGATCAAGAGTGCC
The DNA here is from genome assembly GCF_056619965.1 of Halalkalibacter sp. HAAS-P014. Classification (NCBI taxonomy): domain Bacteria; kingdom Bacillati; phylum Bacillota; class Bacilli; order Caryophanales; family Bacillaceae; genus Halalkalibacter; species Halalkalibacter sp. HAAS-P014. Next base: position 100,488 of record NZ_JBWQTV010000015.1, read on the forward strand.
AAGCAATTGATTGCTCATCTCCAGTTCTTCAAGTTCATTTAAAAAAGTTTTAAATAAAATAAGCTCAAGTCTTATCTTTTCATTAAAACGATCAAGAGCTGGAAAACGCTCAATGTTTGAACGCAAATACCCAGCCATCTCAACAGCCTTAATGTAATAGTGCTCGAACCTTTCAGTGAACTCTTTGCTTTTTTGCTCTAATTGTTTTTCCACTAAGTCTAGGGAGTCAGTTATTCCTCCTGCATGCCCTGCAGCATCTAAAAGCCAAACAAGGTGGTGGTGAAGTGGATGTGAAATAGGGGGGCTTTGTTGTTTTCGTAAATACGGTAGTAGTCGAAGATATTCTTCAACTTCATTAACCATATGATTTAAAAAAGTAGGAGTAAGTTCAATTGTAACGTCCCCAATAAGGTGTTCGCGAATAATATTAAGTTTAAACGATCTAATTGCTTCAGCCTGTTCATAAGCTTGCTCTGTTAACCGTTGCAACTGTTCATTCGTTAGATTTTGACGGCTATGTTCTAAAAGGGTATCAAACGTATGAATAAATTGCGTTGCTGTTTGAACAAACTCTGTTTCAGTAGGCGATAGAGTATCTCGAATGAAACGAGCATGGTCTCCTAACACTTGTAACCAAAAACGATGTTCAAATAAGGCACTATCGTAAAAAGTACTCATAATGAATCCTCCTAAGTAAAGGTTAGCTTTCTTCAATTTATGTCAAGGAAAGATCTAATATGAGCTGTTGATTTACAAGTAATGATAAAAAAACGATGAGAGCTTGTCTCATCGTTAATTTCTAATCTTATTCGTTTACAGCGTCTTTAAGTTGTTTACCTGGCTTGAAAGCTGGATTCTTTGTAGCAGGAATCTCAATCTCTTGACCAGTTTGTGGATTGCGTCCTTTACGAGCAGAACGTTCACGTACTTCGAAGCTACCAAAACCAACAAGTTGAACTTTTCCACCTTCAACAAGGGCACTTGTAATACTGTCGAATACTGCGTCTACTGCTTTTGATGCATCCTTTTTCGAAAGGTCTGCTTGCTCAGATACTGCGTTAATTAAATCTGTTTTGTTCATGAAAAAAAACTCCCTTTCATACCTTGTTTTGAAAAACGCCCTCATCTGTATGATGAAGTGTTCATTCCTCATTTTTACTTAACTAGTCAATTGACCAAGCTAAAAATAATGCCGCAACTTAATTTAATAATGAAAGCCCAGTGGTGTCAAGACTTTCAACGGAAATTAAAGCATATTAACCCAATTTTTACTCATTTTTTGACAAGATGTCACATTTTCTTGTTATTATATAGTTAATTATGTAAAAAAATAAGAGGTGACATCAATGCCATCCTCTACATTTTACGTACAGAAACAGAAGAAATCATGAGTAGTGCAAGGATAAATGTAATGAATATGAAGTAAAAAGGAGCTACATAAGGCACTAAAAGAAGTTGAAAAGTTAAAATACATCCTGCTGCTGTAATTGGCAATCCAACAAAATAGCCATTGCTTTCTGTGATGTTAAATCGAGCTAAACGAATAGCACCACAAGCGATAAAGAAAATCGTAATAAACATACCAGCTAATCCAAAATTAGCTAAGACAGCCTGATATAATAAGAATGCAGGGGCAACACCGAAGGAAATAATATCACTTAAGGAGTCTAATTGTTTTCCAAACTCAGATGTACTATTAAAACGTCGTGCAGCTGCTCCATCTAAGCGATCTGTTAAGGCAGCAATTGTAATAAAAAGAAGACCTAATCGTAATTCATTTTGTAATATAAACATTATAGCAAAAGCACCTAGTCCTAAGTTTATAAGGGTCAAGAAGTTGGCTATTTGCCCTTTCAACTTTTTGACGGTATGATCCAATTGGTGTAAAAGGAACATGACATCGACTCCTTGCGCGAATTTATGCAAATAATAAGCATTTTACCGTTCTTAAATAATAATCATACCACAGAATAAGCAAAACGACTAGTTAACAAAGTATGATATCGTGTTCAAAAATGGGGGATTAAATTTGAAAAAAATGCTGTTTCGTTCTTGTATTGAGTTGACCAATCATCGTCTTACGTCCTTATGGTTAAAAAAGTTTGCTAGGTCTAAAGTGAGCAAGCCTTTGATAAGACCTTTCGCAAAAACGTTCCAGTTGAATCAAACTGAAATGAAAAGACCATTAGAGGAATATCAAAGCTTACATGAGCTATTTATTAGAGAATTAAAGCTAGGGAAAAGGCCGATTGATAAAGACTTACAAAGCATGACAAGTCCAGTTGATGGAATTATCGCACAATATGGTCAACTTACCCAACAAACGGTGTTTCATGTGAAAGGACAAGATTATAATATTGAAGAGATGCTTGGATCAAATCAAAATGCTGAGTCATATGTTAATGGTCATTATTTTATTCTATACTTAAGCCCAAGTCATTATCACAGAATCCATAGTCCAGTTGATGGAATAATTACGAGACAATGGCAGCTAGGGAGGCAATCCTATCCAGTTAATGATCTAGGCCTTCGTTTAGGAAGACGACCATTATCAAGAAATTACCGTGTAATAACAGAATTAGAGGTTGGTGGTAAGCATCTTGCTATTGTAAAAGTTGGAGCGATGAATATTAATACAATTGACGTGACACACAAAGGAGAAAAACTCCAAAAAGGAGAAGAACTGGCTTATTTCTCATTTGGATCTACTGTGGTGTTATTGTGTGAAGATGGATTGGTCTCAAACATAGAAGAGTCATTAGCTGGTGAAATAAGACTTGGAGAAAAAATTGCAACATTAACGATAGAAAAAGAATAGTTATATAAAAACAGGGGTGCCAAAAGGTCTGAACTTGACCTTGGCACCCCTCTCTGTTGGCTTGAGACAGCTTCTTCTTCTTTTCTATTGCTGTTCATTCATTTTCTTTTTATACAAATCCTTGAGGTCATCCTGGCCACTTTGCTCCCATAGAGGAACCCCTGTGCGATAAGCAGCCCTTGCTAACATTAAGGAAGCAACAGGTGCCGTTAAGAAAACAAATAAGATAGCAAGCAAGATCTTTCCAGCAAATATTCCCTCAACGAACAGGAAGAAAAGGAATGTTGCTACCATAATGGAAATAACGCCGAGTGTTGCACTTTTCGTTGCAGCATGAGTACGTCCATACACATCCGGAAAACGAATTAACCCGATCGAACCAAGGAGGCTAAGGAAAGCCCCAATTATAATAAAAATCGTTAGAATAATCTCAATCGCGGTCAAAAACAACACCCCTTTCGATAAACTTTGATAAAGCAATGGTACCTACAAACGCTAGTATACTAATGACAAGGATGACTTCCGAATAGGCGAGTGTTTCTTGAACAATCATGAGTATACCAATAAATCCGATAAGGTTAATACCAAATGAGTCTAGTGCAAGAATTCGATCAGGCATTGAAGGCCCGATTACGGTACGGATAAAGCAGACGAATAATGACACTGACATCACTGCTAAAGCGATCATCATAATCGTATGAAACATTATTTCGTCACCTCCAAAATGGCACGTTCAAACGTGTTATGAATTTGACGAATCATTTCTTCTTTATTCGGTACGTCAAGCGCATGGATGTAGATATACTTGTTATCATCAGAAAAATCCATTGATAAAGTACCTGGTGTAAGCGAAACAAGAGAGGCGAGCAAGGTTAACTCCCACTCCGTTTCAAGCTTAGTCGGTACGGCTACGATACCGGGTTTGATATTCAATTTTGGACTAAGAATGATTTTTATTACATCAATATTGGCCTTTGCCAACTCCCAAAAGAATAACAATGTCAATTTGATAAATGCCCATACACGGCGAAAATAAAAATCAAATTGTAAAAAGCGTCTTAATACGAAAAGAATTAGGATCCCAATAACATAACCGACTAGAAAATCGACACCAGTATAGCTGTTTTGTAGAAAAGCCCAAATGAGCGCAATGACAATGTTTAATAATATTTGAAAGGCCATAGCAACTACTCCTTTAGAACAGATTCGATATAAATCGATGGATCTAGGATTTGTTCTGCCACCTGCAATGAGTATACAAAGATTGGTTCTGCAGCGAAACCAAGTACTATTGTCAGCGCAACAAGTGGAACAATTGGCAGAAGGAGTTTGCCAACTTTAATATTTGCCTGCTCTTCTGTATGTTTTTGTTCCCCCCAGAACGCATAAATGAAAATTTTCATCATTGAGAAAAGGGTTAACAGACCTACTGCAAGAGCAACAGCTGCGATTATATAGTTACCTTCTTCAAAACCAGCTAATATAATTGGAAACTTACTAAAGAACCCACTTAATGGTGGTATTCCTGCAAGTGAAATGGCTGAGATAAAAAACATCCAAGCGAGATATGGATGAGTTTTAAGTAATCCCCCCATCTTTTTTAGGTCTGTTGTTCCGGTGATTTTTTGAGCAGCGCCAGCAAATAGGAACAATGCAGACTTAACAATAATATGGTGCGCAATATAATAAATGGCCCCTGCAACAGCGAGCGTAGAATAGATTCCAAGCCCCATAACCATATATCCAACCTGGCTTATAATGTGGTATGAGAGGATTCGTTTGAAATCAAATTGAGAAACGGCTCCTAATACCCCAAAAATCATTGTAAAACCAGCAATTGTTACAATGAGCCAGTGGGTAAATCCTGGATCGTGTGTAAAGATTAGCGTGAAAGAACGAATAATCGCATAGATCCCGACTTTTGTTAGTAATCCACCGAATAACGCAGCAATTGCCGCTGGTGGACCATAGTATGAACGTGGCAGCCAAAAGTAGAGTGGGAATAAACCACCCTTCATTGCAAAGACAACGAAGAAAATGACGGCGATAACGTTCAATACACCAGTTTGTTCAAGCTCTCCAACTCTTTCGGCAATATGAGCCAAATTTAACGTCCCTGTTACAGCGTAAATGTAGGCAATACCAACAATAAATAACATAGACGCAAAAACGTTAATTGCCACGTATTTAAAAGATTCGCGTAGCTGATATTTCGTTCCACCCATAACAATAAGAACATAGGAGGAAATCAGCATAACTTCAAAAAATACAAACAAGTTGAAAAGGTCACCTGTTAAAAATGCACCGTTCACCCCTGCTAGTAAAAAGAAGTAAAACGGATAAAAGAAAAATTTCTCGCGCTCCGATGAGATCGTTTGAAAAGCAAAAAATAAACAGACAACCCCAACAATACTACTTAAGATTACCATCATTGTTGCAAACATATCTGCAACTAACACGATCCCAAATGGTGCTTGCCAATTACCTAGCTCTAGAACCGTAATTCCATTTTGGTAGACAACGGCTGCTATATAGATAGATAAAATCAGCATTCCAATCGCCGTGATTCCACTTATCACGCGTTGGATTTTGTGATGTTTTCCAAATAGGATTAAAATCGTTCCAATAATAAATGGGATTAGGATTGGTAAAATAATTAAGTTATTCATCAGCAGATCCCCTTAATTGGTCTAAATCATCAGTCTTATGTTCTTTATAAGTCCTGTAAGCAAGAACGAGTAAGAAAGATGTGACCCCAAAGCTAATAACAATCGCTGTTAGGATAAGAGCTTGTGGCAGTGGATCGGCATAAGCTTCAGATCCCAAACTTAACAACGGCGGTGTCCCTCTTTGTAAGCCAGCCATTGTTAACAGCAGCAAATGAGCTCCGTGTGATAATAGGATAAGTCCTAAAACAACACGTAATAAGCTTTTGGTTAAAATCATATATGTTCCGACCATAAAGAGGACCCCGACAACGATGGACATTAGTATTTCCATTATGCATCATCCTCCGCAATCGTTAGAATTATAATTAAAGCAATTGCAACAACGACTAAGTATATCCCAAGGTCAAATGGTAATGCAGTCGTTAATTCTGTCTCTCCTAAAATAGGAAGTTGATAGTACTCAAAAAACTGGGTTAGGAATGGGTAGCCAAACAACATACTAGCTACACCTGTTGCAATTGAAAGTAAAAGTCCAACTGCAATGATTGTAGTGTAGTTAAACGGCAATGCTTTTTTCATACTCTTTAGATCAAAACCTAGATACATTAATAAAAGAGCACAAGCAGTCATTAATCCCCCAATGAAACCTCCACCGGGGTTATTATGCCCGGCGAAGAATAAGTACACCGAGAAGGCTAGGATGATGAAAGTGATAACCCTAGTTAACGTATGAAGCATTAACTCATTCGATTTGATTTGTTTCTTCACACATCTTCCCTCCCTGTCATTCTGAGTTTAATAAGAGCTACAACACCGAGAGCAGCAATACCAAGCACAAGTACTTCAAGCAAGGTATCTAGTCCACGGAAGTCAACTAATATTACGTTAACCATATTGTATCCACCAGCTAACTCTTTTGAGTTTTGAATGAAGTATTCTGAAATTGCCTCAAAACCAGCTTCGTTCCCAAGAGCTGATGCACTAAAAGCAATGACTGTAACAAGGGCACCAACTGCTACTGATATGATCAAATTTACAATGTTGAAACGAGGTTTAAACGACTCTTTCCGAAGCTCTGGCAAGTGATAGAACACAAGCATAAAGAGAACAACCGTTACTGTTTCTACAAGCAATTGTGTTAACGCTAAGTCTGGTGCACGGAAAACGACAAAGAATAATGCTAATAGAAACCCGATAACACCAACAACAATAACCGCCGTTATCCGGTGATTGATAAAAGGTATAACGAGAGTTGCCCCAACAAAGATGATAACAAGGATCCACATAAAGGGATCAATGCCTGTGACATTTGTAGTATCAATCGCAAAGGCATCATAACGATACATCGTGTATCCAAATAGTAAAATCATGAACACACACATGTAAAGAAAGTAGTCACGTAAGAGCCCAGTCATTTGAATGCGTGTTGCAAACTGAGATCCACTAATTAAACCAGTTAAGGAGTGATCATAGAACCAGTTTAATGGATCGCGCTCCTTTTGATAGATAGCCATCTTTGCCCACTTTTTCATCATTAAGAAGATGATGGTACCAAGAACAACTACCCCAATCGTCATAAATAACTCAGCATTGAACCCGTGCCAATGATAAATATTTACATAGAACCTTTCGTCTGCACCTAAGAGACCAGGCAGGATTGCAGCCATTGCAGGTTCAATGAGTGTGTATGCAAGTAAGTTCGGGAACAATCCGAAGATTACTACTAAAGACCCTAAGATTATTGGACTTATTAACATTCCAATTGGTGCTTCATGGACATGTTTTACATCGTAATTCTCTGGTTTGAATTTACCAGTGAATGTTTGGAAAAACATTACTAAACAATAGACAAAGGTGAATACACTCGCAACCCATGCAAGAATCGGGAAGAGTATACCCCATGTTTGCATATTAAAAATGTTGAGTTCTGATGCATTTAATACACCAGTAAAAAACATTTCTTTACTTAGGAAACCATTAAATGGTGGCAAACCAGCCATTGAAGCGAGGCCGATTAACGAGATTGTAAAGGTTATAGGCATGATCGTCATTAATCCACCCAGTTTACGGATGTCACGTGTACCCGTCTCATGATCTATAATCCCAGCGGTCATAAACAAGCTACCTTTAAAGGTTGCGTGGTTAATTAGGTGGAACACAGCTGCAAGAATTGCTGTTGTATAAAGTGCTGTTTCATCACCGTAGCCAAAGTATAAAGAGGCAGATCCAAGGCCGAGTAAACACATAATTAACCCAAGTTGACTGATCGTTGAAAAAGCAAGTATCGATTTAAGGTCTTTTTGTCTAACAGCTGAAATCGAACCCCAAAGCAATGTAATAATCCCTACGAGGGAAAGAATCCAGAACCATTCTGCTGCCCCTCCAAAAACTGGAGTAAGACGAGCTACTAGGTAAATACCAGCCTTAACCATAGTCGCAGAGTGTAAATAAGCACTTACTGGTGTTGGAGCCTCCATTGCATCTGGCAACCAAATATGAAATGGGAACTGTGCTGATTTTGTAAAGGCACCAAGTAAAACAAGAAGCATAGCAGGTAAAAAGAGTGTACTTGTAGTTACTAGATCAACATTGGCAATGATTTCACGAATACTAAATGTACCCGTCATCACATAGAGAAGGGAGAAACCACCAAGCATTGATAAGCCACCAAATACAGTAATAAGCATTGACTTTTGTGCACCGTATGTTGACTTTTCACGGTGGAACCAATAGCTGATTAACAATGCAGATGAAACACTTGTAACTTCCCAAAATACATAGAGTACAATTAGGTTATCCGATAATACGACCCCTTGCATTGCCCCCATGAACATAAGCAAGTATACATAAAAGTTATTAAGCTTCTCTGTTTTCTTTGATAGATAATAGATCGAATAGAGAACAACTAATGTTCCAATCCCTGTAATGAGTAATAGAAACAGTAAACTTAATCCATCAACATATACAGTAAAATTAATCCCGAGAGAAGGGACCCAAGGGACAGTATACTCTATTACATTACCTGCAGATGTTACAGGTAAAAGTTGTATAAAGTAAATAAACAAGACTAGCGGGAGAACAAGGACAAACCACCCCGTATGTATTGGCCTTACGTACTTATACAAAAAAGGGATTAAAATGGCTAACAAAAACGGGGAGATTGTAGCCCAATGTAAAACCGTCAAATGACATACCTCCTTTTTAAGTTAAAAATAAAATGTGCTGAGCTTTTTTGACCTTTACTTTTTTCTTGTGTTTACCCACTTCAAATTAGCCTAGATAAAAGTATAACCTACTTTTTTTAAGCTTGCATCCTAGACGTTTTTAGCATTTGCGATTTTCTCAAAACTTATTAAATATGTAGAAATAAGATAAAAACAAACAAAAAAAATTTTTCTTTCATAAAAAAAATGGGTTTTTAGTTAATTGAATTTAGAAAATCTGGAAAAACTATGTATATTTTCTGCTTTGGTGCGACACTCTATAAACAAAGGTTAGTAAAGTCTTTTTAAGTGGAATCAAAGCAACATTCTAGGTGGAAATTGTGTCCTAAAACAGGAGTGACAACTATGAGTAATAAACAGAAAGGGTTACTAGCAGGTGGTATCTTTATCGTTCTCTTTTCAGGTGGGTGGTATGCTAACGAGTTTAACAATCGCGCAATTCATGAAAAAGGACTAGATGGGCCTGATAATGTGATGATTCAACAAGTACATGATCGTGATGTACCTACTACATTTCCATTTCAGCCAAGAGAGTACATCCGTATTGGAAAAAGTGTCCCTAATTAAAGATAAGTTTTATATGTACACATAAAAAGCAGCTATCACTTTAGGTAGCTGCTTTTTATTAGGTACTAAGAGGATAATTTTATTTTGTCAGAGAGAGAGCGCTTAGCTATTTCTACGCGTATTAATTCAATAAAGTCATGGTTAAGATTTAATTCTACTGCCTTGAAATATGTTTCAATTAAAAGTTCATCAGAAAGGTTTTTCATTTGTCCCTGTCATATTTTGACAGGTTCACCTCCTCCGTATAATTTGTCCACTTTTTTATCGTCATAGTTTTAATTTAACGTGAATATTCTAATAAGTTGTTTGTTGATTTAATCCTATCATGACTTCAGAAATAGAACAACTGTTCTACTTATCCACATTACTAAGTGGATAAGTTGTTAGTTCCCTGTTCATTACCAAATGAAACCTTTGTATCTATAAGGGGATACCGTGTATAAACTTATCCACAGGTGTTGGTTATTGGTTTTCTTTGTCGAAAAGTTTTTTTAAAAAAAGAAAAATATTACAAATTGTCGATATCGAAAAACCTTCTGTGTCTTACATCTTTATAATTTATTGAAAAAAAAAAGGACTAAATGTATAGTTAAAGCTTGGAAAGCTATGGTAACAGTTGCTAATTTTCAAGGGTACAACCGAGACGGCCCTTGTATTACCTGTAAAGGCAGTAGCCAAGTGTATGATTTAGCTTTAAAAATAAGGATGAAGGTTGTAATTGTCTCTAATAATAGAAGTATGAGAGTACGCAATATAGGAGGTACTATATGGAAGAAAGAAGATTAATATGTTCAGGTTGTGGTGTAGCTATTCAATCCGACGATAAGGATAAATTAGGGTACGCACCGAAATCGGCACTAAAGCGAGATGTTTTAATTTGTCAGCGCTGTTTTCGTTTAACTCATTATAATGAGGTGCAAGATGTTTCATTAACGGATGATGATTTCTTGAAAATTTTAAATGGATTAGGGCAGAAAAATGCATTGATAGTCAAAATTGTTGACATCTTTGATTTTACAGGTAGCTGGTTACCTGGACTTCATCGCTTTGTAGGTGGAAATGATGTGTTATTAGTTGGAAATAAGGTAGACTTATTACCAAAGTCTTTAAATCACAATCGTTTAGTTAATTGGATGAAAAAATCGGCAAAAGACCTTGGTTTAAAACCGATCGAAGTACTGTTGATGAGTGCTGTTAAAGGCAATGGAATAGGAGAAGTTGCTTCCGAGATAGACCGTCTTCGTAATGGGAAAGATGTCTATATTGTCGGATGTACAAACGTAGGGAAATCAACTTTTATAAACCAGATGATCAAGACATTTGGAGGAGATACAGAACAATTAATAACGACTTCCCATTTTCCTGGTACAACATTAGATATGATTGACATTCCGTTAGAGGATGGTCGCGCTTTATATGATACTCCGGGAATTATTAATCACCATCAAATGGCTCATTATATAAATAAAGAAGAGTTAAAGGTCATTACTCCCAAAAAAGAAATCAAGCCAATGGTCTATCAACTGAATGAGGGACAGTCTTTGTTTTTTGGAGGATTAGGCCGTTTTGATTTTGTAAAAGGAGAACGCACATCTTTTACCTGTTATTGTTCCAATGATTTGCATATTCACCGAACGAAAAGGGAGAAAGCGGACGAACTATATCAAAATCATTTAGGAGAATTACTTACACCTCCTGGCCAGAACAACAAAGAACTACTTCCACCACTTGTAAAGCATACTTTTCGTATTAAAGAAAAGAAAGTCGATATTGTCTTCTCAGGCCTAGGCTGGGTGACGATAAATGGGGGAAATATTGAAGTTGAAGGGTATGCGCCCAAAGGAGTTAATGTAACCATTAGAGAATCAATCATTTAGTTTATGGAGGGAGGAGAAAGAGGATGGGGAAGATTTATGGATTATTAGGCCATCCAGTTGGGCATTCGATGTCCCCACTTATTCATAATGATGCGTTTAAACGTGAAAGAATTGATGCGAGTTATTATGCTTTTGACGTGAAACCTGAAGATGTAAAAGAGGCAGTTAACGGTATAAAGGCATTACAAATTGCAGGATGTAATGTTACAGTTCCTCATAAAATAGCTGTGATGGACTTTTTAGATGAAGTGGATGAGGAAGCTAAACTTATCGGTGCTGTAAATACGATTGTTAATCAGGCTGGAAAGTTAATTGGATATAATACAGATGGCCGTGGTTATGTTCACTCTTTAATAGAAGAAACGAAAGAAGATTTCTCTGATAAACGCTTCTTAATCGTTGGTGCCGGTGGTGCTGCTAGGGGTGTGGTAACGGCTTTATTACGAAACGGGATTGGGTATTTGGCGATAACAAACCGAACGCTTGAAAAAGCAGATTCATTAATGGATCTGGCGAAAAAATTTGATGTGCCGGCAGTTGCAATTGATCGTTACGAGGCTGAAAGAACTTTAAGTGAATTCGATGTAGTTATTAATACGACCTCTGTCGGGATGAGCCCGAATATTGATGAAGTCCCACTTGCGCTCGATAATTTAAAAAAGGGTACTATTGTAAGTGATCTAATTTATAACCCGCTGCAAACTTCTCTATTAAGGGAGGCAAAAAGTCGAGGTGGGATAGCATTAAATGGCATTGGAATGTTTGTGAACCAAGCGGCTTTATCGTTTGAACACTGGACTGGAAAGATGCCAGATCGAGAAAAAATGAAAGAAATCGTATTAGAACAATTAGGAGGAAGAAAATGTTAACAGGTAAACAAAAAAGATTTTTACGTTCAAAAGCGCACCATTTAAATCCAATTTTCCAAGTGGGAAAAGGTGGAGTGAATGAAAATATGATTAAACAGATTGCTGAAGCACTAGAAGCTAGAGAGTTGCTTAAAGTAAGTATCTTGCAAAATTGCGATGAAGACAAAGATGAAGTGGTCGACCGGCTTATTCATTCAATAGAGGCTGAACTAGTTCAAGTAATCGGAAACACAATTGTGTTATATAAAGAGTCAAAAGAAAACAAGGTATTAGTACTCCCTTCTTAAGAGGATAATAGTAGGAGAGTGAGAATGATGAAAAAAATTGGAGTGTTCGGTGGTACATTTAACCCTCCTCATATAGGTCATTTAATTTTAGCTCAAGAGGTCTTATTTTCTTTTGAACTAGATGAGATATGGTTTATTCCTGTAAATGTCCCTCCACATAAGGAAAGGGACAATCTTGCTTCAAATCAGGATCGAGTCGATATGCTAGTTAGGGCAACCGAGAATCATGAACATTTTCATGTAAATACAATTGAGTTAGAGAGAGAAGGTCCTTCATATACTATAGATACAATGAGACAATTGAAGCAATTGTATCCTAAATATGAATTTTACTTTTTAATTGGGGGAGATATGATTGAGTATCTTCCTAAGTGGGAAAAAATAGATGAGTTACTAAAATTGGTTACATTTATTGGTGTTGAGCGGCCAGGATCTTCTTTAAATTCATCAGACTACTCCAAGTTTGTCCAACTTACGGAAATGATGCAGATTGATATCTCATCATCAGATATTCGTCAAAGAGTACAAGAAGGTAGGCCGATAACGTATTTGGTTCCTAGTGAGGTAGAAGTATTGGTGAAAGAGAGGTCATTGTATGAACCGAGAACAAGCGCTAGCAATGGTAAAACTTCAACTTACTGACCATCGCTATGAACATACACTAGGAGTTGTTGATACAGCAATTGAACTTGCTCAACGTTTTGGAGCTGATAAAAAAAAAGCAGAGCTAGCAGCTATTTTCCACGATTACGCAAAGTTTCGTGATAAGGAAGAAATGAAATCATTAGTTAAGGAGAAACTAGAAGATCAATCAATTCTTCATTATGGTGACGAACTCTTACATGCACCATGTGGAGCTTATTTTGTAAAACATGAAGTGGGTATTTTAGACCAGGAAGTTTTAGATGCTATATATTACCATACAACAGGTAGACCAGAAATGACTCTGTTAGAAAAAGTAGTGTTTTTGGCTGATTATATAGAACCAGGAAGGAAGTTTAAAGGTGTCGAAGAAGTGCGCAAGCTTGCTCAAGAAGACTTAGACAAAGCAATCCTTCAAACATTAGAAAACACAATTTCTTTTTTAATGAGAAGAAGACAACTTGTGTTTCCTGATACATTAGCAACCTATAATAGGATACTAAAACAAAAAAAGGAGAAGTGATAGTAGTGAATGAATCGTCAACATTGGCTCTAGCGGTAAAAACAATTGATGATAAAAGGGCAGAAAATATCATAGCTTTAAATATGAAAGGTGTATCATTAATAGCAGATTATTTTGTTATCTGCCACGGGAATTCGGACAAACAAGTGCAAGCGATTGCTACTGAATTGAAGAAAGTTATGCAGGAAGAAGGAATAGAAATTAAACGTCTAGAAGGTATCGATCAAGCTAGATGGGTATTAATTGACTTAGGCGATGTTGTAGTTCATGTTTTCCATAAAGATGAGCGCGTGTATTACAACTTAGAAAAACTTTGGGGAGATGCTCCAACAGTAGAATTAGAAGGGGTCTTAGGTTAATGGAACTAAAACCTGGTTATAACGTCAACCTTGAGGTTGTTAGAAAAGCAAATTTTGGCTATTTCTTAAGTGATGGGAACATCGATATTCTTTTGCATGATCGTGACATAACAAGTGAACCGAATGTCGGTGATCGTTTAGATGTATTTCTATATCATGACCACCAAGGCCGGTTAGCTGCAACGATGGAAAAGCCTTTTTTGGAAGTTGGCGAGGTTGCTTGGCTTGAGGCTGTGGAAGTAAAAACTGGACATGGTGTTTTTTTTCATAATGGTATTTCTCGCGATTTATTTTTATCGATGGACGAATTGCCATATGATAGAGAAATGTGGCCTCGCCCCGGAGACAGACTCCCCTTATCTTTGACATGGGACAAAAAGGGTCGGTTAATGGGGAAACTAGTTAAAGGAGAGCCTATAGAAAAAACAGCTGTAAAAGCGAATCAAGAAATGATGAATAAAGAAGTAAGTGGACATGTATATCACTTTCTTGATGAGGGTGCCCTTCTATTAACAGATGAAGGATATATTGCTTTTATTCATAACGATGAAATGGTGCGTACGGTAAGATATGGGGAGTATATTCAAGTTCGGGTACAATTTGTTCGTGATGACGGACGAATCAATGTAACAATGGCCCCTTTGCGGTCAGAACAACAAGAAGAAGATGCAGATCGTATATATGCGTTTTTGAAAGACCGTGGAGGCTCAATGCCTTATGGAGATAAATCACCACCAGAGGATATTGAATTGCGATTTTCGATTAGTAAGGCGAAGTTCAAACGTGCTCTAGGAAAATTAATGAAAGAAAAAAAAATAGAACAACGAGATGGTTGGACGCACCTAAAGAAATAGGAGTAGTGAAAGGAGTCGTTATGAATTATCAAGCTTTTGCTACTTTATATGACACGTTAATGGCTGATGCACCTTATCAAAAATGGATCCAATATGTTTATGATCAAGTTAACACTAATCATTTAGAAGGCTTTAATGTTCTTGATGTTGGTTGTGGTACGGGCGAACTAGTACTTTCTTTTAACCAGGCAGGAGCGGATGTTGTTGGACTTGACTTATCCGCAGAAATGCTTACAGTCGCTAAGGAGAAATGTGAGCGTGCTGGTTTTTCGCCCCTTTTAGTTCAACAATCGATGACTGAAATTGAGGGATTGGAGCAATTTGATATTGTGACTGCCTTTTGTGATTCAGTAAACTATTTGGAGACCGAACAGGATGTCCAAAAAACATTTGCAAGCATCTATAGACATGTAAAAAAGAACGGTGTTTTTTTGTTTGACGTTCATTCTGTTTGGAAAATTAAAGAAGGATATATTGGGAAGACTTTTGCAGAAGATGCAGATGAAATTGCTTATATTTGGACATCTTTTGAAGGGGTTTATCCAAATAGTGTTGAACATGAACTAACATTTTTTGTGAGGAATGATTCTGATCAATATGAGCGTCATATCGAATTACATAAGCAGCGAACGTACTCAATTGAACAATATAAAAAGTGGCTTGAAGAAGCTGGTTTTTGTGATATAGTAGTGCATGCTGATTTTGAGGCAAAGCCTCCCGTGGAAAAAAGCGAACGGATTTTTTTCTGTGCACGGAAAAAATAAAAGGAAATAGGATCGGCGATGACGAATAAAAAAGGAAGAGCAAAATGCTCTTCCTTTTTTATTATTATTTTTTAGAAAATGCCTCGGAAATTAATTCTTGATCCTCATAGTACTTTGCATGTGTTTGCTGAAACAAATGATCAAACATAGAACCAATTTCAGCTTCTAATACTTTGATCCCTTCTCCTGTAATTCCTCCAGGAACACAGACCCTTTTTTGCAATGTCGGTAATGTGTAATGGCCTTTTTCTAGTAATTTTCCCATGCCAATTATCATATTTGTTGCAAGGGTTGTCGCGTCTTCTTGAGAGATATCCGTTTGTCTTTCGGCTCCATCAATAAAGCGTTGAATCAGGTAACTAAAAAAAGCAGGGCCACAGCTAACAATATCAGATGATACCCTTGTAATGGTTTCATCAATTACTAAAGGTTCTGAAATTGCCGACATGAGATTAGTCACAAATGCACGGTCATCTGCTTGACACCGTTCACCAAAGCTTAATAGAGAAGGCCCTGTTAGTGCGCGATTTAATATACTTGGAATGGCGCGTGCGACTTTGCAATCAACCATTTCTTCTAATTGTTCCACTGATATCGGACTAGTGATAGAAATTAATAATTTGTCTGCTTGACATACGGGAGAGATCTCACGTAAGACATCTGGAAATTGTAAAGGCTTTGTGCATAGAAAGATTACATCTGCATCCTGGACAACAGAAGTGGCATTTGGCGCAATAGTAAGCTCCGGGAATCGCTCCCTGAGTACCTCAGCCTTTGACTTGTTACGATTGGTAATGATTATTTGTTGCGAATCAATTGCACCTGATTCAATAAAGGATTCAAGTAAAATTGTTCCCATACTTCCTGTACCAATTAATCCAATTTTCAAGATTAGCCCCTCCTTCAACAGTAATCTTAGTCACGAACACCGTTATGACTAAACGTATGAAAAAAGAAGGGAGGTTATGCCATTAATTCTTTTGAGGGTTTAAATATTTTACAATCATGTCAGGTGTAACGTTTTTACGAGGTGGGAACTGAAATTTCATTGCAATGTGATTCATTTCTTCAGTAATCTGATTGATTTCATTTGTTTGAATTCCTTTACCTGACTTCGCATGTTCCAAAACAGCCTCAATTGCGCGTTCTCTCGCTGCATCCAATGCAAGGAATTGTTTTTGTGCTTCGCGATGCTTTTTTACTTGCTCCGCAATTTGTAAATGTACAGCCATTTGTTACCTCTCTCCTTTGGTGTTTTCCATTAGTGTTTGTCTATAGCTAAATAAATAACTATTAAATAAAAAGGTTGTGAAAAAACTTGTTAAGTAAACTAAAGCAAAAAGTAAATGTTTTTAACTTAATCGGGGGTGTACTATTAGTCAGTTTAGTATTGTTTTTGTATTTTAGCAATCCTAAAGAAGAAGAAGTTCTGATTGATTGGGGGGAATTTCACCAAGAGATTAAATCTGGGGAAGATATTGAGGGACTAGCTACCGGAGAAGAAAGTACTGTTTTGGTTATTGATGTTAAAGGGGCGGTTGCCGATCCTGGAATTTATGAGTTGCCAATAGGATCGAGAGTGTATACAGCTATTGAAGAAGCTGGTGGTTTCTTAGAAGAGGCAGATGAGGTGAGACTAAACCTTGCTCAATTGCTTTATGATGAAATGGTAGTTTATGTGCCGAACGTCGGTGAAGAAATGATAGAAGCTCCTGTAATGGCTACTTCGTCCCAGAATGGTGAGGGAAAGATCGCAATTAATCGTGCGGATGCTGTTGAGCTTGAACAGCTACCGGGTGTTGGACCTGCAAAAGCGGCTGCAATCATCAGTTATCGTGAGGAACATGGTACGTTTAAGGGCGAGGATGATCTATTGCAGGTATCCGGAATAGGTCCAAAGTCTGTTGAAAAACTAAAAGATCATTTAACGTTTAACTGAATGTTGGCATTGACGTAATAGTTCCTTTTTTCTAAACTAGCTATAAGAATATGTAGGAGGCTAAAGACGTGCAAAGAATTTCTTGGGATCAATATTTTATGGCTCAGAGTCATTTGTTAGCATTGCGAAGTACATGTACAAGACTTATGGTTGGTGCCACAATAGTAAGAGAGAAACGAATTATTGCAGGTGGATATAATGGATCGGTATCAGGTGGAGCGCACTGTTCTGATGATGGGTGTTATGTCGTGGATAATCACTGTATCCGAACGATTCACGCAGAGGTGAATGCACTCCTCCAATGTGCTAAGTTTGGAGTTCCGACTGAAGGATCAGAAATTTACGTCACCCATTTTCCTTGTGTCCATTGCTCTAAGGCGATTATTCAAGCTGGAATTAAAAGTGTCTATTACGCTAATGATTATAAGAATCACCCATATGCAGAAGAAATGTTCCATGAAGCAGGTATTAAGGTATTACAAGTAGAGTTGGATGAGATGAGCCTTGACCAACATCACATTGATAAAATGAAATTTACTGCTGAACTTCTAGATAAATTAGAACAAGCAGGTACTCCAACAGAAGAGCTTCACAAATTACGAGATCAAGCTAACGCATTATTTACACACAGTTTTCTAAGGGGGTGAGTGAGCATTTTTCACCTCTTGCCTCTCCTTCCTATTGCCGCTACACTAGGACTCTTTTTATCCCTTCGCGGATCCAGTATTCCTTATGCTTTTACTGTAAGTTTATTTCTTTTGTTTTGTCTGTATCGACAGGAGCTTTTTAAGGAAAAGCTCTTGCTCGTATCATTTACCTTTCTGATTTATTACTTTGTTGGGGAATATGCTATTAATCAACAAACAACCTCTTATCATGCAGGAGACCAGACCCTTTATGGAACTATTCAAACCACTCCTGTTATAGACGGGGATTCTATGTCTTTTCGCTTTATAACTGATAAAAATGAAAAAATCCAAGTACACGCTTATCTTTATGATGAAAGTGAAGTTGAAAAAATGCGACTTCTTTATGTGGGAGATACATGTAGATTTAGTGGCACACTTTCTTCTCCGTCGCCACCAACCAATTTTGGCCAATTTGATTATCACCGTTATTTAAAAGAGCAAAATATTTTTTGGATTTTTCGTCCTGATCAAGCAGGGATTTATTGTAGTGCGACTAATGATCTTGGCTTCTTCATGAAGCTTAATCGCTTGAGGCAGGAACAATTAAAGCAAATCGAGCAAAACATAAATCAGGATTTAGTTGGGATTATGAGTGCTCTGTTATTTGGTGAAAGAATGATGATGGAAGGTGAACTACTAGAAGCATATCAGAGGCTTGGGGTTATTCATTTACTCGCAGTTTCTGGATTACATGTAGGCATGATTGTAACGGCAACTTTTTATCTGCTCCTACAAATAGGTATAACAAGGGAGCGCTCGATCGAATGGTTGCTTGTAGTCTTACCATTCTATATTATCATTGCGGGTGCAGCTCCTTCAGTTGTGCGAGCATCGATTATGGCAATGGTTGTTCTTATTTTTATGAGAATGAAAACTCGTATTCCACCACTTTTTGGCATCATTGCCGTCTATCTTGGTTACCTCATAATTGATCCGTTTGTTATTTTTCAATTAGGTTTTCAATTGTCTTTCTTAGTTTCATTTGGACTGATTTTGTCGGCACCTACAGTACAATTACGTTATCGGTCTGCTGTTGGGAAGCTATTAGCTATTACCGTCATTTCGCAAATTCTTTCGTTCCCAATATTACTACAACAGATGTATGAAATCTCACTTCTTAGTATTCCACTGAATATCCTTTATATCCCATTCATCACCTTAGTTGTACTACCTCTAACTTTTATTTCTTTTATTTTATCCTTTGTTGTGCCAACTATTTATAATATCCCGTTAAGGATTCTAGAGTTAGTAGTACCTGTCATTCATGATTGGCTTATCCGGGTGTCCCAATTAAAAGGTGTTACATTTATACTTGGCAAACCGTCTATTTTCTTGATGTTTTGTTTTTATGCGTGTATTAGTTATGGTTTTTTGAAATGGGAAAAGGGTGATTGGTTTTGGTGGAGAAAGCCAATTATTTTACTCGGGTTAGTGTTTATGATTCAACTGGTACTGCCTTATGTCGACTCTAGAGCGAAAGTAACAATGATCGATGTCGGTCAAGGTGACAGTTTTTTAATAGAACTCCCTTACCGTAAAGCGATTTACTTAATTGATACAGGTGGGACTATCTCTTTTTTTAATGATGAGTGGCGAATAAGAAAAAGACCTTTTGAGGTTGGTTCAGATGTTATCGTACCAGCACTCAAGTCTCGTGGAATTAGAAAGATTGATCGTTTAATCTTAACACATGGACATTTCGATCATATCGGTGGGGCTAAGGCTATAGGAGAGTCGTTTACGATTGAAGAAGTGTTATACAGTAAAGGGCCGGTTGACGGGGAATTCGAGCGTGAACTGTTGAGTCGTTTGGTGGGGCATGGAAGTCATATTCAGTTTGTGGAAAGAGGGATGAGTTGGTTAGAAGGAGAAACTGAATTTTCTGTATTATCTCCAGTAGGAATGGAGTCCGATTTGAATGCAAGATCTATTGTACTTTATATGAAGCTGTTTGGGGTTGCTTTTTTGTTCACAGGGGATTTAGAAGAAGACGGAGAACGTAGGTTGGTGGCTAACTATCCTCATTTAAAAGTAGATGTATTAAAAGCTGGACATCACGGAAGTCGAACTTCAACGACTGAGACGTTTCTAGAACAGTTAGAACCTAAGATTGTCTTGATCCCTGTGGGGCGTAATAATCGATTTAATCATCCACATATGGAAGTAATAGATCGGTTAGAAGAAGCGAACATTGCTACTTGGCGAAGTGACTTAGATGGGGCTGTTGAATTAATAGTAAGAAATGGCAAGGTGAAAATAAGAACAGCATTAGAAAGGTAATATTAGATAGCAAAGAGGATGGCTCTAAGAGACTAAGCTTATAATAGCCTATCTTGAGCCATCCTCTTTCTGTCAAATTCAATTTCTTAGAATTGACTAAATACATCAACAATTGTAGCGACAATGAAAATTGTTGCGAAGAAACCAAAAGGAACGATAAACCCGACAGCTGAATCGATCGCATCATTTCGTTTACATTGAACTTCTTTTTCAAAATGCATCTGGCACTCCTCCTTATACAACTTCAAGTATACGGGATGGGCTAAAAAAATGCTAGGCGATTTCTTGTGCATTTTCGTAAAAATCATCATGTTCAAGAAATTGTTAGAAATGATTTAGTTAGATTGGTTTGACTGTAAAGAGTTGTCACCTATAGTTTGTGCTTGCATAGGATATTATAAATAATGCAAGGCGATCATGATTATCGTCGTGAGTAAGAGATCCCGGGTTCTTATGTCACGACGTTTATCATAAATGGGGCTCTGGCATTAACGGGGCTAGGCCCCTTTTTCATTTTCTCTTGTCATTTCAGAAATCATTGTCTATCCTAAGGGAGGGATAATTATATCTCTTGCAAGTATTCCTAATTAAAAGGAAAATAAGCAAGGGAAATGAGGGATAAATATGTCGTATTTAAAAATAAAAAAAGAAATACAAAGAGGAGTTATTAATCCTGTTTATTTTATGTATGGTACTCAGGACTTCTTGATGGAAGACCTTGTGTTTACGATTATAACCCAAACAGTTGGTTCTTCCGATGACCCGAATGTTATAACTTTTAGCTTGCAAGATACATTGCTTGATCTTGCAGTTGAAGAAGTAGAAACCATTCCCTTTTTTGGTGGCAAAAAGATAGTTATTGTTAAGGACTTTTCGCTGGTCACGTCACAAAAAACAGAAACAAAACTTGATCATGATCTCAACAAGTTACAGCAATACATAGAACATCCCTCACCGGAAGCAATTTTGATTTTGTTAGCACCATATGAAAAGTTAGATGAGCGAAAAAAAATAACAAAAGTGTTAAAACAACAAACAACTGCTGTTGAATGTGCTCCCTTTGATGAAAAAATGTTGAATGAATGGTTGAATGATCAAGCTAATGCCAAAGGAGTTGTATTTACTTCGGAAGGAAAGGACAAGCTATTAGAAAGGGTTGGACCAAAGCTACTTTTACTTGCTTCTGAAATGGAAAAGCTTGCACTATATGTAGGAGGTAATGGCGAAATTGATGGTGAAACTGTTGACCTTTTAGTAGCGCGTTCTTTAGAACAAGATGTTTTTGCATTGATTGATTATGCCGTTAAACAACGACTTGATAAGGCATTAACTATTTATCATGATTTATTAAAACAGAAAGAAGAGCCGTTGAAACTACTAGCGTTAATAGCCAGGCAGTTACGTATATATTACCAAGTGAAAGAAATGATGCGCAGGTCGTATTCACCTAAACAGATTGCCTCTCAATTGAAGTTGCATCCTTATGTTGTGAAGTTAGCGACTCAGCAAATAAAACGGTTTGATGATACGAAACTATTGCAATTGCTCGAAGCTTCAGCGGATGCAGATTATGCGATAAAATCTGGGAAAATGGATAAAGTTTTAGCTGTTGAACTATTACTAATGAAATTAGCAAGCGCGCAAAAATAAAAAACACACGAACAATTTATTCGTGTGTTTTTTATGTGTTATGCAGAAAGGCCGTTAAGTTTTTTCGCAAGACGAGACTTTTGGCGAGATGCTGCATTTTTATGGATAAGACCTTTGCTAGCTGCTTTATCAAGCTTTTTAGTCACATCAGAAAAAGCTGTTTTAGCTACTTCAACTTCTCCAGCTTCTACTTTTGCTTCAAAGTTTTTAATAGCAGTACGTAGAGCAGACTTAACAGCGATGTTTTGAGCACGACGCTTGTCAGTCGTTTTCACGCGTTTAATCGCAGATTTAATATTTGGCATATCATTCACCTCCTAATAAATGATCTTTTAGGTTTGATCCCAGTCCATCTATTTATGAACGGTTTCGCTTCTTTTTTAAGGTACGTTGATACATTTCGCATCATTCATACAACAAATTGCATTCTATCAAAAAGTAGACATAATTGCAATAGGAGAATGAAAAGACGTAGTGCCGGAAAAACTAATTTTATATTAGATTTTATGGAGGAGTGTGTGTGTAGTGAGCGAACAATTGAACCTTGATCAGTACCAAGTTCGAACAGATTTAGCTGTTGAAGCACATCAAATAGTGCTTGAAGAAGAACAAGCAGCAAAAGGAACAGCTCCCAAAGAGGTTAGTGGGGTTCAAATAAATGAAGAAACAATTGATGATGTAACAATCACACGAGTAACAATCGATGAAGTTGGAGCGAAAAGACTAGGGAAAAAAGCAGGGAATTATCTAACTTTTGAATCGTTAGGAATTCGAAAAAAAGACACAGAACTTCAAGAAAAAATGGAACGAGTTTTTGCCAATGAATTTTCAAAGTTTATGAAAGAAGTTGGAATTAAGGAATCTGACAGTTGTTTAGTAGTAGGGCTTGGAAATTGGAACGTGACACCTGATGCCCTTGGTCCTATTGCTGTAGAAAATTTACTAGTAACGAGCCATCTTTTTAGGTTAGCACCAGAACAAGTACAAGATGGATTTCGCTCTGTAAGTGCTGTTACACCTGGTGTTATGGGGTTAACAGGGATTGAAACGAGCGACGTGATATATGGAATTATTGAAAAAACAAAGCCTGATTTTGTAATTGCGATAGATGCCCTTGCATCACGCTCCATCGAACGTGTGAATGCAACCATTCAAATATCAGATACGGGAATACATCCCGGCAGTGGAGTTGGAAATAAGCGTAAAGAACTTAGCAAAGATGCTTTGGGGATTCCGGTGATAGCAGTAGGGATTCCGACTGTTGTAGATGCTGTTTCAATAACAAGCGATACGATTGATTACGTATTAAAGCATTTCGGTCGCGAAATGAAAGAAGGTAATGCACCTTCGCGTTCGCTAGCTCCTGCTGGCATGACTTTTGGTGAAAAGAGAAAATTAACGGATAATGATTTACCTGATGAACAAAAACGTGAAACAATTATGGGGATGGTTGGCAACCTCCCAGAAGGAGAAAAACGTCAGCTAATAAGTGAGGTTCTAGCCCCTCTTGGGCATAATTTAATGGTGACGCCAAAAGAGGTAGATGTATTTATAGACGACATGGCCAATGTAATAGCAGCTGGTCTTAATGCAGCCCTCCATCAAAAAATAAATCAAGAAAACGTCGGAGCTTATACTCACTAAAGAGGTTATCACTAAATAAGTGATTTCTCTTTTCTGACTATTACTAGGAACTGTCTCAAAAGGTTAAAAACTAACCTGTTGAGACAGTTCTATTTTTTGTTCTATTTAATCTACTTTGTTCATAATAGTTTTAGAGAAGCTCCTTTACAATGCAGCACTGGACAAGTTTTTAATGTACAAGCTATTTTACAGAAGGAGAAGGGATGAAGGGCATGAAGAAGAAACAAATCCGTAGTTTTACTGTTTCGATAAATCGGACGAGCTTAAAAAAAATCATTGTCATGACAATTGTCGGGATGATGGCATTATTTATTTTTACTGGAATGTTAACATCCTTTGAACCGGGATATGGACTAGCTTCTGATCAAGTGCATGAATGGGCAAATGGTATTAAAGGCCAAGATTTTGTTCATATTTTGGGGATGGAGAATAAATACTTTACACAAGCCTTACCGGAAGATCACGAACCACCAAGTATTTCTAATCTTGCTTTCCAATTAGCAACAAATATAAATCCTGATGATCCTAGAAGTTTATTAGGAAGAGAGTTGCCAGGATTTGCTTTATTTGACGGCCAAATTATCGTAGCAGGTGAAGGGACTGATTATACGACTCTTCCAGTTGAGTCGGCTCCTCCAATGGATGTTATTATGGCCGAACGTGAAGCGACTCAAGAAAGTTTAGCGAAATTAGAAGAGATGGAAAAAGAAGCGAAGCAAACGCCAGATTCAACTGATGGGAGAAAGGTTGTTCATATTATCCATTCGCACAATACAGAGTCGTTTCTTCCTGAGTTAGAAACAGATGTGCCAAATGAGGCTTTTCATAGACAAATAAACATTACGCTAGTCGGTGAGAAATTGTCACAAGAACTTGAGAAACGTGGGATTGGAGCTGAAGTAGAAGAGCGTGATATTCAAGAAAATTTAGTGAATCGGGGGTGGCAATATGCCCAATCTTATGATGCCTCCCGTGAATATGTGAAAGAAGCTATGGAAAATAATAATGACCTTGAATTTTTCTTTGATATACACAGAGATACGATTCCACGAGATAAAACAACCGTAACCATTAATGGTGAAGAATTTGCACGGACGGTTTTTGTTATTGGTGGTAAGCATGATAACTATGAACATAATATGAAACTAGCAACTGAGCTTCATGATTTGTTAGAAGAGAGGTACCCAGGCTTAAGTAGGGGGGTTATCTTTAAAGATGGGGCTGGGACAAACGGAAGATTTAACCAAGATTTATCGAAAAACTCAGTTCTAATAGAGATAGGTGGTATCTACAATCATTTAGAAGAAGCGTATCGCTCCACTGAGGCTATGGCAGACGTTTTCTCGGAATATTACTTTGAAGAAAATGAGTAGATCGATATAAGGGAGAAGGATGAAGGTGAAAAAACTCGTATCCAGAGTTTTCGTAGTTGTACTTCTGCTATTGTTAGGTGCAATGTTTGGGGTTCAACAAATGAATGAGCAACTGACTAACTCAATTCCAGAGCCTTTAAGTGTAGAGAAATCTGAAAGAGAAATAGAGAATAAACATCCGGAAATAAAAAGTAGTGAATTAATAGACAAGAAACAAAAAGTAGAAGAGATAGGGAGATTTAATTTTTTCTCGGATTTGGGCAATACGATTGCAAATGGGATGCATTATGTTAGTCATTCGATCCTATCGCAAATCATGTCTTTTGTTGATGATGTATTAAATGGAGGTACAGAGTAGTAACAAAGAGTTGGATAAAAGCGAATAAAAAGGTCTGATTCAAAATGGATCAGACCTTTTTACATGAAAACATTGTATACCTTAGTTTCCTTTTAAACACCCTTAGATGGTGTGGCCCAAGAAGCACCGATGATAACTAAAAGAATAAATAAAACAACGATTAACGCAAATCCACGGCCGGACTTAGGAGCTCCATAACCATATCCAGCTACCGGAGGACAGCAACCATATCCAGTAGTAGGAGCAGCCATAGTACCATAGCCAAAGTCAGTAGGAACAGCGCCATAACCATATCCAGTATCAGGTGTTGCTGCAGCACCTGCACCTCCACCTAGAGTAGCGCCGGTCATAGGTCCATCAAAGAATAACATGAAAAAACCACCTTTCCTTGCGAGATATTTTCACTGTATGCAATAAAAAGAAATGTGAGATATTATTACTTCCTTTTGTTAAGTTAGATAAGCCTAAATTATATGTTTGTCTAATAAAACATGCTTTTTATTGCAATTTGTTTTGTTGCTTGAGTCCAAAACGATTGGTATAATCAAAGATAGTGTACTTGTACGAGAATGTAGGAGTGATCATTTCATGAACAAAGAACAAAGGCTAGCACGCCAAGCGAAGATACGGAACTTTTCTATCATCGCTCATATTGACCACGGGAAATCAACACTCGCTGACCGTATTTTAGAAAAAACGGGGGCATTAACAGAACGTGAGATGAAAGAACAAACGCTCGATGCGATGGATTTAGAGCGAGAGCGTGGAATAACGATTAAACTAAATGCTGTTCAGCTTACATACAAAGCAAAAGACGGCGAAGAATATACCTTCCACTTGATTGATACACCTGGGCACGTCGATTTTTCATACGAGGTTTCACGAAGTTTAGCTGCTTGTGAAGGAGCACTATTAATTGTCGATGCGGCCCAAGGAATCGAAGCTCAGACACTGGCGAATGTTTATTTGGCACTTGATAATGACTTAGAGATTTTACCAGTCGTTAATAAGATTGATCTACCAAGTGCAGAGCCTGAACGTGTGAAACAAGAAGTAGAAGATGTAATAGGGCTAGATACGTCCGATGCTGTACTAGCTTCAGCAAAAAATGGAATTGGTATTGAAGACATCCTAGAGCAAGTTGTTCAGAAGGTCCCTGCGCCAACAGGAGATCCTGAAGCACCGTTGAAGGCATTAATTTTTGATTCGGTTTATGATGCATACCGTGGTGTCGTGGCGTATATCCGTATTGTCGAAGGTACGGTGAAACCAGGTCAAAAAATTAAAATGATGGCAACAGGAAAAGAGTTTGAGGTAAATGAGATTGGAGTATTCACTCCTAAGGCAGAGAAACGCGATGAATTAACTGTTGGAGATGTAGGTTTCTTGTCAGCAGCAATTAAGAATGTTGGTGATACGCGTGTAGGGGACACGATCACAAGTGCAGGTAACCCAGCTCCAGCGCCATTGCCGGGTTATCGCCGTATGAACCCTATGGTATATTGTGGTTTATATCCAATTGACACGAATGAGTATAACGATTTGCGTGAGGCTTTAGAGCGTCTTGAGTTGAACGATGCTTCTTTGCAATACGAACCAGAGACTTCGCAAGCGTTAGGATTTGGATTCCGGTGTGGTTTCTTAGGGCTCCTTCATATGGAAATTATTCAAGAGCGAATTGAACGTGAGTTTGGTATTACTTTAATTACAACGGCACCAAGTGTTATTTATCGAGTAATGACAACTGGTGGGGATGAAGTAAGAATTGACAATCCGTCAAATATGCCAGACGCACAAAAAATTGATTCTGTTGAAGAGCCTTATGTAAAAGCTCAGGTTATGGTTCCTAATGATTTCGTTGGAGCTGTTATGGAACTGTGTCAAGGAAAACGAGGCATTTTCATTGATATGCAATACTTAGATGCAAACCGTGTTCAAATTGTTTACGAAATTCCTTTGTCTGAGATTGTTTATGACTTCTTTGATCAATTAAAATCAAATACAAAGGGTTATGCGTCATTTGACTATGAGCTTATCGGTTATAAGGTGTCTAAACTTGTGAAAATGGATATTCTTCTTAATGGTGAAACAGTCGATGCTTTATCTGTTATTGTTCACCGTGATTTTGCCTATGAACGAGGAAAAATAATTGTAGAAAAACTAAAAGAGTTAATCCCTCGCCAGCAATTTGAAGTACCTGTTCAAGCGAGTATCGGACAGAAAATAATTGCGAGATCAACGATTAAGGCAATCCGAAAAAATGTTTTGGCTAAATGCTATGGAGGGGATATCTCTCGTAAGCGTAAGCTACTTGAGAAACAAAAGGAAGGTAAGAAACGTATGAAGTCCGTAGGGAATGTTGAAGTACCACAAGAAGCCTTTATGGCAGTTCTTCGTATGGACGATTAACAATAAGTAAAGAGGTTGTCTCAAAAGGGTTAGGCTCACGCTAAAGAGACGGTATATTGTATGTGTTAATAGTAACGCGTGTAATGTATTGTTTTTGAGGTCAGAACTTAGCTTTGAGACAACCTCTTTACCTTTAGATACGGATATTGGAAAAGAGGGGAATACTGTGATTACTGCAGCATATGTTCATATTCCATTTTGTGAGCACATTTGTCATTATTGTGATTTTAATAAAGTTTTCTTGAAAAATCAGCCGGTTGATGAGTATATCGAAGCATTATTAGAGGAAATGAAAACCACGATGGATGCTTCTCCTACTTCACGCTTAAAGACGATTTACATTGGTGGAGGTACTCCCACAGCTTTAACAACCCGACAATTAGATACTTTATTGAAAGGGATGTGTGACATTCTTCCAATAGACCAAGTTGAAGAGTACACAATTGAAATTAACCCTGACAGTGTTGAAGATGATAAGCTTGCCGTTATGAAAAAGTATGGAATAAATAGATTAAGTATGGGAGTTCAAACTTTCCATGAAGGATTACTTAAAGAAATTGGTCGGACTCATACAAGAGTAAGTGTATTTGATGCGATTGATAGAAGTAGGCAGGCTGGTTTTTCAAATATTTCTTTAGATTTAATGTTTGGGTTACCAAAACAAACGCCACTCCAGTTTACTCAAACAATCAATGAAGCTATTTCTCTAGGTGTCGAGCATTTATCTGCTTATTCGTTAAAGGTTGAGGAAAAGACAGTTTTCTACAATCGGCAACGCCAAGGTAAGTTAACTTTGCCTCCCGAGGAAGATGAAGTGATGATGTATGAAAGTCTTTTAAAGAAAACGAAAGATGCTGAATTTATCCATTATGAA
Source organism: Halalkalibacter sp. HAAS-P014 (assembly GCF_056619965.1). Taxonomy (NCBI): domain Bacteria; kingdom Bacillati; phylum Bacillota; class Bacilli; order Caryophanales; family Bacillaceae; genus Halalkalibacter; species Halalkalibacter sp. HAAS-P014. The sequence goes on from NZ_JBWQTV010000015.1 coordinate 129,157, forward strand.
ATAAGTAATTTTGCCAAGCCTGGTTTTGAGAGTAAACATAATCTAATCTACTGGAATAACGAAGAGTACTATGGCTTTGGAGCTGGAGCTCATGGATATGTTAATGGTATTCGTCATCAAAACCATGGCCCTCTCCCTAAATATTTGAATGCGATTGGACAAGGAGTTGCGCCAACTCTCATGCAGCATAAGGTTAGCCCTGTTGAGCGAATTGAAGAAGCTATGTTTATGGGACTTAGAAAACGTGAAGGTGTAGACCTAGGTTTATTTGAACAACTATATGGACGAAAGCTCATGGATTGTTTTGGTGAACAAATAGAGCTGCTCCAAGCTCGTAATTTAATAAAACTTAAAGAAAATCATGTTCAATTAACAGAAAAAGGGTTGCTTCTTGGAAATGAGGTGTTTGAACAATTTATTGCTGTTTTAGATGAATAATCATAGTCAATGGAGAAAATGATTTTATGTCTGATTTTGAAGAGATAAGTTCTTAATCATTGACAAACCTCAGTCGATTTGGTAATTTAGCATTAGATTTAGCACTCGAATGCAGTGAGTGCTAACAGAGGTGATGAGGGGATGTTAACAGACAGACAATTGTTGATTCTGCATGCTATTGTTGATGATTATATCCGTTCTGCAGAGCCGGTTGGTTCTAGAAGTATCTCTAAAAGAGATGATATTACATTTAGTCCTGCCACTATTCGAAATGATATGGCTGACCTTGAAGAGTTAGGGTTCTTGGAAAAACCACATAGCTCAGCTGGGCGTATCCCGTCTCAAAAGGGCTATCGTTATTATGTCGATAATCTTGTGATTCCTCATCATTTAACCGCTGATGAAGAGCTTGATATTCGTTCTATTTTTAATGAACGGATTCAAGAAGTTGAAGAAGTGATTCAACACTCAGCGCGAGTATTGTCGAATATGACAAGTTATATTTCTCTTGTCCTTGGTCCTGAGATGTTTGAAACTACTTTAAGGAACATTCAAATTATTCCTTTGAGTAAGGGTTCTGCGATTCTTATTCTCGTTACGGATACAGGGCATGTTGAAAATCAAACGATCGCTGTGCCTGCTTCAATTGAGCCTGCTGATCTAGAGCGCACTGTCAATATTCTAAATGAACGCTTAATGGGTGTTCCACTCTATAAACTTAGAGAAACTATGGATTCTGAAGTTAAAAATGTCCTTCGAAATCATGTCCGTAATTACGAACATATATTACAAATGTTAGTCCCGTCTTTAGATATCGAGAAGGATGAAAAAGTTTTCTATAGTGGAAAAACAAATATTTTATCCCAACCAGAGTTTAGAGACATCGATAAAGTTCGTATGCTTCTTAACATGTTAGAAGAAGATAAGACAATGCATCAGATTCTTCGTTCTCCCCATAATGGCATTCAAGTGAAGATTGGCCAAGAAAACAAGCTTGAAGCGTTTGATAATTGTAGCTTAATAACAGCCTCTTACTCAATCAGTGGGAAACATATGGGGACTATTGGGATTTTGGGACCTACACGTATGGAGTATCGTAGAGTAATAGGTGTTGTCGATACGTTATCAAAAGATTTAACAAAGCTATTAACAAACTTGTATCAACAAGGATAAAAATGGTAATATTGACAATTAGTTATGAAGGTTACTTCAATAACTAATTGTCATACTACATAGATTTATTATAGTTTATTTTACTAGGAGGTGAACGAGTTGACAGAAAAAGAAACACAAACGGTGGAAGAAGAAGTGGTTGCTGAGGATAATGTTGATCAGAACAATGAACAACCTGAGAAAGAGGTTGAATTAACAAAAGAAGAAGAACAACTTGCTGAGATTAGTAACCTAAATGATCGTCTTCTTAGAGTTCAAGCAGATTATGATAATTTCCGTCGCCGTTCTCGTGAAGAAAAAGAAGCGGCTGCAAAATATAGAGCTCAAAGTGTTATTGAGGCATTACTGCCAGTAATTGATAACTTTGAGCGTGCCCTACTTGTTGAACCTGAAGTAGAAGAAGCAAAGTCTTTACTTCAAGGAATGGAAATGATTTATCGCCAATTCCAAGATGCATTAAAAAGTGAAGGTGTAGAAGTAATTGAGGCTGTTGGTCAAACTTTTGACCCTCATTTACATCAAGCTGTTATGCAGGTTGAAGAAGAGGGATATGAGTCAAATCAAATTGTAGAGGAACTACAAAAAGGATATAAATTAAAGGATCGTGTACTGAGACCATCAATGGTCAAAGTGAATGCGTAATCCTTTACATATATGAACGAAAAATTGTTGAATTGGAGGAATTGAGTCATGAGTAAAATCATTGGTATTGATTTAGGTACTACTAACTCTTGCGTTGCTGTCATGGAAGGTGGAGAAGCAACTGTTATCCCGAACCCTGAAGGTAACCGTACAACGCCATCTGTTGTGGCATTTAAAGATGGTGAGCGTCTTGTCGGTGAGGTGGCTAAACGTCAAGCAATTACAAATCCGAATACGATCATTTCAATTAAGCGTCATATGGGAACAGACTATAAGGAAACAGTTGAAGGAAAAGATTACACACCTCAAGAACTCTCAGCTATTATCTTGCAAAAATTGAAATCTGATGCTGAAGCTTATCTTGGTGAAACAGTAACAAAGGCTGTCATTACTGTTCCGGCATACTTTAATGATTCACAACGTCAAGCTACAAAAGATGCTGGGAAGATCGCTGGTCTTGAAGTAGAGCGTATTGTCAATGAGCCAACAGCAGCAGCACTTGCTTATGGTTTAGAAAAAGAAGAAGATCAAACAATTCTTGTCTATGACTTGGGTGGTGGTACGTTTGACGTGTCGATCCTTGAACTAGGCGATGGTTTCTTTGAAGTTAAAGCAACTTCTGGTGACAACAAGCTTGGTGGAGACGACTTCGACCAAGTCATTATCGATTACTTAGTAGAGCAATTCAAGAAAGATAATGGAATTGATCTATCTCAAGATAAAATGGCAGTGCAACGTTTGAAAGATGCAGCTGAAAAAGCGAAAAAAGATCTTTCTGGCGTAACGCAAACACAAATTTCTCTACCGTTTATCACAGCGGATGCAACGGGACCTAAGCACTTAGAACTTAATTTAAGCCGTGCTAAATTTGAAGAGCTTTCAGCTGACTTAGTAGAGCGTACACTAACACCAACTCGCCGTGCACTTTCTGATGCTGGTCTTTCAGCTAGTGAAATTGATAAAGTTGTCCTTGTTGGTGGATCGACTCGTATTCCTGCAGTTCAAGAAGAGATTAAAAAATTAACAGGAAAAGACCCTCATAAAGGCGTAAACCCAGATGAAGTAGTTGCACTTGGGGCGGCTGTTCAGGCGGGTGTCTTAACAGGGGATGTTAAAGACGTTGTTCTTCTTGATGTAACACCACTTTCACTAGGTATTGAGACAATGGGTGGCGTATTCACGAAGTTAATTGAACGTAATACAACGATCCCTACATCAAAATCTCAAACGTTCTCTACAGCAGCGGATAACCAGCCATCTGTTGATATCCATGTTCTTCAAGGTGAGCGTGAAATGGCTGCTTACAACAAAACGCTTGGTCGCTTCCAATTAACGGATATTCCACCAGCACCACGTGGTGTACCACAAATTGAAGTAACATTTGATATCGATGCTAATGGTATTGTAAATGTTAAGGCGAAAGACTTAGGTACGAATAAAGAGCAATCTATTACTATTACATCGTCCTCTGGTTTATCTGATGACGAGATCGATAAAATGGTAAAAGATGCTGAAGCGAACGCTGAAGAAGATAAGAAGCGTCGTGAAGAGGTTGAACTTCGTAATGAAGCAGACCAGCTTGTATTCACAACTGAAAAAACGCTCAAAGACCTTGGCGATAATGTTGAACAAGAAGAAAAAGATAAAGCTGAAGCTGCAAAAGATAAGTTGAAGCAAGCAATTGAATCAGATAATATTGATGAAATCCGCACAGCTAAAGATGAGCTTCAAGAAATCGTTATGGCACTTTCAACAAAAATGTATGAGCAAGCAGCTCAAGCTGCTGAAGGTGCAAATGCAACTCAAGAGCAAGCTGACGATAATGTAGTTGATGCTGAGTATGAGGAAGTTAAAGAAGAAGAGAAAAAATAATTGTTTGAACTAATAATGAACAAGCAAGTTAGTTATTAGGATGGAATGTAGAAAAGTCAAAGTCAGAGTAAAATGACTTTGACTTTTTCTACGAAGATAACCAAAAAGAGGTAACGGTTCTTCGAAGTGAAATCTTGCAGACAATGACAAGATGAGATAAGATGAACGTTATGGAATAGAGTCGGGAGTGGATGACATGAGTAAACGAGATTACTATGAAGTCCTTGGTGTCGATCAAAATGCATCTGTCGATGAAGTGAAAAAAGCGTACCGCAAATTGGCGCGTAAATATCACCCAGATGTTAATAAAGAAGCTGACGCTACGGAGAAGTTTAAAGAAGTTAAAGAGGCATATGATACGTTGAGTGACCCACAAAAGAAATCTCATTATGATCAATTTGGCCACACTGATCCCAATCAGGGCTTTGGTGGAGGAGCGGGTGACTTTGGTGGAGGATTTGGTGACATCTTTGATATGTTCTTTGGTGGTGGTGGGCGCCGTAATCCGAATGCCCCACGTCAAGGTGCTGATCTTCAATATACGATGACGCTTGAATTTAAAGAAGCTGTATTTGGTAAAGATACAGAAATTGAAATTCCTCGTGAAGAAACATGTCAAACATGTACGGGCTCAGGAGCAAAACCTGGCACAAAACCAGAAACGTGTTCACATTGTGGAGGCTCAGGACAGTTAAATGTTGAGCAAAATACACCGTTCGGTCGTGTTGTAAATCGCCGGGTTTGTCATCATTGTGATGGTACAGGTAAATTGATTAAAAATAAGTGTACGACATGTGGTGGAAAAGGAAAAGTTCGTAAACGCAAAAAAATCAGTGTTAAGGTTCCTGCTGGTATTGATCATGGTCAACAACTTAGAGTGTCTGGTCAAGGGGAAGCTGGTGTCAATGGGGGACCTTCAGGTGATCTATACGTAGTCTTTAATGTGAAAACACATGAGTTTTTTGAACGTGAAGGTGATGACATCTACTGTGAAATGCCACTTACGTTTGCTCAAGTTGCATTAGGCGATGAAATTGAAGTACCGACGTTAAATGGGAAAGTGAAATTAAAAATCCCGGCAGGTACTCAAACAGGTACAAACTTCCGCTTGCGTGGCAAAGGTGTACCGAATGTTCATGGTCGTGGCCAAGGGGACCAACATGTTAAAGTTCGTGTCGTAACACCAAAAGATTTAACTGAGAAAGAGAAAGATTTAATCCGTGAGTTTGCTCAGATGACGGGTGGTAAACCGGATGAACAAAATGATAGTTTTTTCGCAAAGGTAAGAAGGGCTTTTAAAGGAGACTAACAAATAAGGGTGGAGTTGGTAGTAATGATGAAATGGTCGGAGTTTAGTATTCATACGACAGAGGAAGCGGTTGAGCCAGTCTGTAATATTTTGCATGAAGCTGGGGCAAGTGGAGTCGTAATTGAAGATCCCATTGATTTGATTCAAGAATGGGGCGATCGTTTTAATGAGATCTATCAACTCTCGCCTGATGATTATCCTGAAGAAGGGGTTATTATTAAAGCATATTTTCCTGTTAATAGCTTTTTAGCAGAAACGATAGATGGGATTAAAGAATCTATTAATGGTCTACTTATGTATGACATTGATCTTGGTCATAATAAAGTACAGGTTGGAGAAGTGCATGAGGAAGAGTGGGCTAATGCATGGAAAAAATACTATAAGCCTGTGAAAGTTTCTAGCTCAATTACGATAACTCCAACATGGGAACAATATGAGCCTTCTGACGAGGAGACGGTGATTGAACTTGATCCAGGTATGGCTTTTGGAACAGGAACGCACCCAACTACTGTCCTTTGTATACAAGCTTTGGATAAGGTGGTTCAGGGTGGAGAAAAGATTGTTGATGTTGGTACAGGCTCAGGAGTATTAAGTATCGCTGCGGCAAAATTAGGAGCGAAAAGCATCCTAGCACTTGATCTTGATTTCGTTGCTGTAGAGAGTGCTGCATTAAATGTAAGACTCAATCATGTTGACAATGTCGTATCGGTCAAACAAAATAATTTACTTGAAAATATATCAGAAACATATGATATTGTCGTTGCAAACATTTTAGCAGAAGTAATTGTGCGTTTTGTTCAAGATGCGGCAGCGGTTCTTAAACCAAATGGGACATATATTACCTCAGGTATCATCCAACGCAAGAAACAAGAAGTGAAAGATGCTCTAATTAATGGGGGATTTATTATAGAAGAAGTTGTTGAGATGGATGATTGGGTAGCGATTATTGCAAAGAAAGCGTAAAAGTTAATTTTAATTAACTAAATTCCATAGTGAGGACGATGAAGATGCAACGATACTTTGTTGCGAAAGAGCAAATGACAGAGAGTAAAGTCCATATCACAGAGGATGTAAAGCACATTACAAAAGTGATGAGAATGGGCATTGGTGATGAAATCATCTGCAGTAATAATGAATCGCGAACGGTTAAATGTGTGATCTCTAACCAAACAGAAACAGAAATAGTTGCTAATATATTCGAGGAATTAGACCCGAATACGGAACTCCCTGTTCAAGTTACAATAGCGCAAGGTCTTCCTAAAGGTGATAAGCTCGATCTTATTATTCAAAAGGGGACTGAACTTGGCGCTTCGAAATTTCTTCCGTTTACTGCCACACGATCGATTGTTAAATGGGATCAAAAGAAAGCAGGGAAGAAAATTGAGCGATTGGAAAAAATTGTGAAAGAGGCAGCTGAACAGTCTTATAGAGAACGTATTCCAACTGTGAGCCATGTTCACACTTTTTTAGAGATGAAAAAACTGATTTCTTCTTACGATGCTGTGATAGTAGCATACGAAGAGTCAGCAAAAGCTGGAGAGAAAGCTCAGTTAGCACAAGTGTTAGCGCAATTATCTCCCGGTCAATCTGTCTTACTTATTATTGGCCCAGAAGGTGGTCTAACAGAAGAAGAGGTTGACCAGTTAACTAGTGCAGGTGCGATTGTCTGTGGACTTGGTCCACGAATTTTACGTACGGAAACAGCATCCCTTTATGCGCTTGCTGTAATTTCGTATCATTTCGAATTAATGAGGTGAAGGTATGCCTACTGTTGCATTTCATACATTAGGTTGTAAAGTAAATCATTATGAGACAGAAGCAATTTGGCAGTTGTTTCAAAATGAAGGTTATGAAAAGGTAGAATTTGAAGCGACTTCTGATGTTTATGTTATTAATACATGTACTGTTACAAATACAGGTGATAAAAAGAGCCGACAAGTCATTCGCCGTGCGATCCGTAAAAATCCTGATGCTGTCATTTGTGTAACAGGTTGCTATGCGCAAACGTCACCTGCTGAAATTATGGCCATTCCTGGAGTCGACATTGTTGTAGGGACACAAGATCGTGTGAAAATGCTAGAGTATATCGAGGAGTACAAGCTCAAACGTGAACCGATCAATGGGGTCGGGAATATTATGAAATCACGAGTATACGAAGAGCTTGATGTGCCGACATTTACAGACCGTACGCGTGCGTCGCTTAAAATTCAGGAAGGCTGTAATAACTTCTGTACGTTTTGTATTATTCCATGGGCACGTGGTCTTATGCGTTCACGTGATCCTAAAGAAGTTATTATACAAGCTGAGCAACTCGTACAAGCAGGTTATAAAGAGATTGTATTAACGGGTATTCATACTGGTGGTTATGGAGAAGACCTAAAAGATTATAGTCTTGCTCGTTTGCTTGAGGACTTAGAAAAAGTAGAAGGGCTGAAACGTATTCGTATCTCTTCAATCGAGGCTAGTCAGCTCACTGATGAAGTAATTAATGTAATTGATCGTTCTTCTAAAGTAGTACGTCATTTGCATATTCCACTTCAGTCTGGTTCGAACACGGTGCTTAAACGTATGCGTCGTAAGTATACAATGGAGTTCTTTGGAGAACGCCTAGATCGACTAAAAAAAGTGTTGCCAGGCCTTGCAGTGACCTCTGATGTTATCGTAGGTTTCCCTGGTGAAACGGATGAGGAATTTCAGGAAACGTTTGATTTTATTTCAAAGCACAAATTTAGTGAGCTCCACGTTTTCCCATATTCTAAACGTACTGGAACACCGGCCGCACGTATGGAAGATCAAGTCGATGAAGAAGTGAAAAATGAGAGAGTCCACCGTCTTATTGAATTATCTAATCAACTTGCGAAGGAGTATGCTTCAAAGTTTGAAGGTGAGGTACTCGAAATTATTCCAGAAGAACGTGATAAGGATAACAAAGAGAGCGGGTTATTCATTGGGTATACTGATAATTACTTAAAAGTAAAAGTTCCGGCTACTGAAGATATGATTGGGAAACTTGTAAAGGTGAAAATTACAAAAGCTGGGTATCCTTATAATGAAGGCGAATTTGTGCGAGTTTTAGAAGATATAACGAATAAAGAAGTTGTGAATGGATAATGTAGGACCTGAGTGAGAGCTTGGGTCTTTTTTTTTTTGAATTTTAATGAACAGTGGTTAAAGTCCTCAAATATCTATCATACTAAACATATAATTACGCTCGTCATAACTGCTTTTCTATGCTACTCTATAAGAGGTACGGACAACTTATATAAAGAGAGGATGTTTAAAATTGAATAATACAATTGCAAAACTTATTGACCATACAGCACTTAAGCCAGAAACGTCGATCGAACAAATTAAAACATTATGTGCAGAGGCGAAGGAATATCAGTTTGCTTCTGTCTGTGTAAATCCTACATGGGTAAAGCTTGCAGCAGAGCTATTACGTGATGCTGAGGGAGTTGAGGTCTGTACAGTAATTGGGTTCCCTCTTGGAGCTTCAACTCCAGAAGTAAAGCGATTTGAAACTGTTGATGCGATTGAAAACGGTGCTACGGAAGTAGACATGGTCATCAATATCGCGGCACTGAAAGATCATAATGATGAGCTCGTCGAAAGAGATATTCGATCTGTTGTTGATGCAGCTAAAGGTAAAGCTTTGACAAAAGTGATTATTGAGACTAGTTTATTATCAGATGAAGAGAAAGTACGTGCATGCCAGCTAGCTGTGAAAGCGGGAGCAGACTATGTAAAAACATCAACTGGGTTTTCTACAGGTGGTGCAACGGTTGAAGATATTGCGCTAATGCGTAAGACAGTGGGTCCTGACATTGGTGTTAAAGCTTCTGGGGGAGTGCGTGATCTTGCAGGAGCGAAAGCAATGGTTGAAGCTGGTGCAACACGTATCGGTGCAAGTGCTGGCGTTTCAATTGTAAATGGAGAAAAAGCGACTACCGATTATTAGGTGTATAGCAAGCGATCATAAGATAGATATGTAAAATTATATGACAATAGTAGTCCCTGTCTAAAGAGGCAGGGACTATTAATAGTGGAATAAAGTTAAGGTCAGTCAATAATCGTAGTCTACAGAGGATTTGGGATGGCGAAAAAGTGGATGACAAATCAATGAAAACGCTTTAAGTCATTATTCACAAAATACTTTCGGCGAATTGATTTTATCAGTTTTGCTATACTTAAGTGTTATTTATTCTATTATATGATTGATTCTAATTTAGTTGTTGCTTGTCAATAAAACAATATGTAGTAAAAAATGATCACTTTTTAATATAAAATGTAGGTGGAATATAAGGGATGTAATAAAATACAATAAACGAAACAATCACTAGCAAACTATGAAAGGTAGTCGAAATATATCGATTTTTTATTGGGAATGTATTGTAAGCGTTTTCTGTGGTTTGTGTGAATTTATTCTAGAAAGGAGGGTTGGAGGTGAAAGTTTAGTTTGAAAAATTTCAATATTCACAAAAAAAGTTCAAGGGGGAGTTTAGATTGAAAACAAAAATTAGTTTTGCTTCAATAATATTTTTATTAGTAGTTGTGATGATTGGGTGTTCAAGCGGGGCAAGTGTAGATAGCGGTGATGCTGATTCTAGTGGTGAAAGTAAAATTGTTTTAAAAGTAGGACATATGTTACCTGAACAAAATGTTATTAATCAAAGTGCACTAGTATTAAATGAAGAACTAGCTGAAAGGTCAGATGGACGTATCGAACTTGATATATATCCACAAGCAACACTAGGAAATGAGTCGGATATGTATCAACAATTACAGACTGGATCTATTGATATTGCGATGTTAACAGTTGGAGAACTTACAAATCATTCAAATGATTTTTCAGCTTGGTATCTACCAAATATTATTTACAATCACGGTGATGCTTTCGCAGTAGCAGAGACTCAAGCTGCAATGGAACTATTTGAATCGTTAGACCAAGTAAAAGGGTTAGGTTATTGGTTTGGTGGAATGAATTATGTTGTTACAAAGGATCAGCCATTCACGAATATGAGCGATTTAAATGGGAAGGCCGTACGAGTATTGCCAAGTCCTGTAATTATTGATTGGTGGGAGCATTTAGGTGTTAGTCCAACGCCAATTCCAATGCCGGAATTATATACATCATTCCAAACAGGTGTTGTAGATGCATATGTGAATGATTTAGAAATTACATTGGCTCAATCTTTATATGAAATTGGAGAATACTATACTCCTTTTCCACAAGCTATTCCTGTAGGGATCTTGGTTAATGATAACAAGTGGGCTAGCTTGTCAGAAGAAGATCAACAGATGATACAAGATGCAATAGAAGTAGCGATTAATCATAATCATGAAATAAACCTAGAGAGAGAAGAAAGTAATCTTAATGACCTTATTGAACTTGGTGGAGAGATTCATGAATTTCAAGAAGGAGAACTTTTGATCGAAAAAGGGGAAGAGTTTCATGAAAAGTACACAAGTCAAAGTGATCTGATTAAGAAATTCGTAGACGAAGCTTTTGAAGCAACTGATTCAAATCAGTAATTACTTTTTGATAAAGAAAGGATTTTAACATATGGAGAGTATTTCCACAGAAAAAAGTATCCTTGATCGAATCATTAATACTCTTGTGAAAATTGTTGAATACGTTGTGATGATCAGTGTTGGGGCTATGAGCCTCATCATGGTCATCAATGTTTTTTATCGCTACGTTCTTAAGAGCCCCATTGTAGGTACTGATGAAATCGCTCTTTTTCTTTTAATTTGGGTTACATTTTTAGGTGCTAGTCTAGGAATTAGAAAAAGAGAGATGGTAGCTGTTACCTTTCTTATAGATAAGTTTTCGCCAATCTATTACAAGGTTGTTCAAATCTTACTGCAATGTGGCATCTTACTTTTCACAGGGATTCTGCTCTATTATGGATTCGAATGGCTAACATCTAGTAATGTAATGAACGCTACATCGTCAGCATTAAGAATTCCTTTATGGGTTCCATATTCAATGTTTCCGATCTCGTTGTGTGTCATGGTTATTTTTATACTAGATAACATTAGATATTATCTGAAGAATTAGACTTGAGTTTATTTTTTAAAAAGGATGGTCGGATATGCTCATCACAGTGATAACATTTATACTTTTAATCCTATTTGGAATGCCGATTGCATATGTCATTGGTCTAACAACGACGGTATACATTTTTGTTTTTGATAATGTTAGTTTATTAAGCTCAGTTCCACATCGGATGGTGAACGGAATACAAAATTATGGCCTATTAGCAATTCCGTTATTTGTGTTAGTAGGGGAACTTATGAATTCAGGTGGAATCACCACACGATTGATTCATTTGGCCAGAGTGTTATTTGGTCACCTACGAGGTGGATTAGCATATGTGAATGTCATAGCCAATATGTTTTTAGCTTCCATTATGGGTTCTACTAATGCTCAAACAGCAATGATGAGTAAAGTTATGGTTCCAGAAATGGAAAAGGAAGGATATAAAAGAGAATTTGGGGCAGCTTTGACTGTGTCTTCTGCTTTGATAGGTCCAATCATTCCCCCGAGTATCATTTTTATCCTTTATGCAGTAACAGCTGAAGTATCAATCGGACGGATGTTCCTAGGTGGTGTCATTCCGGGAATTATTTTAGGTCTAGCCTTTATTATTTTAATTTCAGTGATTTCGGCTAGGGAAAAATTCCCAGTACACAAAAGGGCATCAATGAAGGAAATCGGAACATCATTTATTAAAGTACTCCCAGCTCTTATGATTCCAGTCATTATTGTTTTTGGGATTCTCACAGGTATGTTCACTGCTACAGAATCTGCTGCAATTGCTTGCTTTCTTGCATTTGTAAGTGGGAAGTTCATTTACCGTGACTTAAAAATGAAAGCAATTCCGCAATTATTAATTAATACAGCGATTAACACATCGATTGTCACATTTATTGTTGCAATGGCTACCATTTTTGGGTGGGTGCTTTCAATTGAGAGAATTCCACAAATGATAGCAGAAACGATGATATCATTTACGGAAAGTCCAGCTGTCTTTATGTTAATATGTATCATTTTATTTTTATTAATCGGAATGGTATTAGAAGGTCTCGCAGCGATTATTATTCTTGTTCCGGTATTATTACCGGTAGCTGTTTCTTACGGAATTGATCCGGTTCAATTTGGAATCATAATTGCAATTAACTTAACGATTGGACTAATTACACCTCCTGTAGGAACAGCGTTATTTATTGCATCATCTGTTTCAAAAGTTCGATTAGAGGTATTGGCAAGATCAGTATTTCCTTTTTTAGTTGTGGCCATTCTCGTCTTATTGCTTATTGCGTATGTTCCTTCTCTTACATTATGGTTGCCGAGTTTTATGGAATAGACACAAAATGAGTCATTCCTATACTTTGTATTAAAAAAAATAATTGAAATCCTATAAGTATGACATTATGTCTGAATATTTAAAATGAGATAATGATTATAGTTAAGGGTAAAATAATAAATCTACTTTAGGAGTGTTGTATATGAAAGATGTAGTAGTTGTTGAAGGAGCTAGAACACCATTTGGTAATTTCGGAGGGGCTTTTAAAGATGTGCCAGCAATTGAACTTGGTGCCATTAGTGGGAAAGAAGCGATTGCAAGATCTGCAATTGATGTATCTGAATTTGATCAAGTAGTTATGGGGAACGTTCAACAATCGAGCACAGATGCTCATTATCTTGGAAGGCATGTTGGACTAAAATCAGGACTGCCAAAAAGTGTACCAGGCTTAACGGTTAACCGTCTTTGTGGATCGGGATTAGAAGCGATTTTAACTGCAGCAAAAAATATTATGATTGGTGACTCAAATGTAGCTTTAGCAGGTGGAACTGAGAATATGAGTCAGATCCCATACTTTCTTCAGGGAGCTAGATGGGGGAATCGATTAGGGGAAACTTCGAAAGTAGTAGACTATTTATGGGAAGGTCTTTACGATCCATTCGGTGATTGTACGATGTCAATAACAGCTGAAAATTTGGCTGAAAAGTATAATCTTACGAAGGATGAAGTCGATGAATTTGCCAAGTTGAGTTATGACAGAACAATGCAGGCAATTGAATCAGGTCGTCTTGCTAAAGAAATTGTCCCGGTAACCTTGAAAACAAGAAAAGGTGAAAAGGTCATTAGTGTCGATGAGCAACCAAGGGAAACGTCACTTGAAGATCTACAGAAAATGAAACCAAGATTCAAAGAAAACGGGGTTATAACACCAGGGAATGCTAGTGGGATCAATGATGGTGCAGCGACGGTAGTGTTAACTTCTTCAGACTATGCTGAGAAAAAAGGACTAAAGCCACTAGCACGCTTGGTTTCTTGGAGTGTTGTAGGCGTTGAACCAACACTTATGGGAATTGGTCCTGTTCCGGCTATTCAAGATGCACTAACAAAGGCGAATTTAACAATCGATGATCTTGATTTGATTGAAATTAATGAAGCATTTGCAGCTCAATATTTAGCTTGTCAGAAGGAGTTAGGTTTCAATCCTGAGATTGGTAATGTAAATGGAGGAGCAGTTGCATTAGGACATCCACTAGGGGCTAGTGGAGCAAGAATCTCTCTAAGTTTAATGTATGAATTACAAATGAGAAATAAGAGATATGGAGCATCAGCAGTTTGTATAGGTGGTGGTCAAGGGATTGCTGCTATTTGGGAGCGACTATAAGGGGGATTTAAATATGTTTGAAGAGCGATATAATATGACTGTAAATCAGTTACTACAAGCAGCTTTGGCTCAATATCCAGATAAAGAAGTCATGATTGATGGCAAACAAAGAATAACTTATCAAGCCCTTGAAACAGAGGCAAATTACCTTGCCTCTGGATTGATTGCAAGTGGTATTGAAAAAGGTGACCGTATAGCTGTAAGTTTACCAAATTGGTATGAAGCGATCGTTATTTATCTAGCAATTGCCAAAGCAGGGGCTATTCTTGTTCCTTTCAATACAAGATTTAGAGAAGAGGAAGTAGAATATATCTTATCGAATTCGGAAGCAAAAATGATTTTCTTCCCTAAGGAATTCGATGGAGTGAATCATCTGGAGCAATTTCTAAGTGTGAAAGAAAAAGTACCAACCTTACAACAGTTAGTCTCTGTGAGATTTGAAAATGAAAAAGTAGATAGCTATAACCAATTATGCGATTTAGGGAAACGAGAGGATACAGTTCCGGATGTGACGATCGATGATGTATATGCTATTCTTTATACGTCTGGTACAACAGGAAAGCCTAAAGGGGCCATGTTAACTCATAAAAATGTAGTTCATACAGCTGTAGCAGCAGGAGAATGGATGAAATGTACACCAGAGGATGCCTTTTTAATTCCTACACCTATTTTTCATGTCATGGGGATTAATTTTATATTACGTGCAATCGCCTCATGTGGGAAGATGGTATTAATGGATAAATATAAACCAGAGCGAGCTTTGGCATTAATTGAGGAAGAGAAAGTGACGGTTCACCCAGGTGTTCCGACAATGTTTATCCTAGAGTTAAATCATCCTTCCTTTAAGTCTTATGATTTATCCTCTTTACGAACAGGAGAAATGGCTGCGGCTGCTTGCCCTGTTGAAATTGTTCACCGAGTTCGTACGGAAATGGGTTGCAATGTCTTGGTGGCGTATGGAATGACGGAGACGTCTCCTGTTTTAACTGTAACGGGTTTTGATGATGATGAAAAAGTGAGGTCGGAAACGGTAGGTAAGCCACTTCCTGGTGTTGAGATCAAAATTGTTGATGAGAACAGAAGTGAAATTGAAGTCGGTCAAGTAGGGGAGTTAGCTTGTCGTAGTTTTGGATTAATGAAAGGTTATTTTAAGGCCCCTGAAAAGACAAAAGAAGCTGTTGATGAAAATGGCTGGTATTATTCCGGAGATTTAGCGACAATTGACGAGGATGGAAATATTCGTATTGTTGGGAGAAAGAAAGAGATGATCATACGTGGGGGATATAATATTTATCCTCGGGAAGTGGAAGAGGTTTTCTATACCTACCCTAATGTTATGGAAGTAGCGGTTGTAGGGATACCAGATCCAGTTTTAGGTGAAATCTCATGTGCATGTATTAGGACTAGGGATAATGCGAACGTAACTGAAGAGGACTTAGCAGCTTTTATAAAAAGTAAAATAGCAAACTATAAGGTACCCGATAAAATTATTTTTATGGAAGAATTTCCAATGACAGCTTCTGGAAAAATTAAGAAGGTAGCCCTTCAAGATCAATTAAAAGAAGTTATTATTAGGTAGCCTCGTAATCTAGAAAGAACCTAGTAGAACTTGATAGGAGTGACAGTTGCTCTATACTGTATGCTTAAGATTAATTGGATTAACTAACTTAACAGTATGGCTAAGAGGCTACTAAAAAGGTGGAACAACCTTTTTAGTAGCCTCTTTTGATTTAGGAGAGTCTTTAATATGATAGAATTAACATTAGGGGGGTGCCAAAGTGGAACTTACTAAGCAGGAGAAAGTACTAAAAAAAGTCGAGAATCACTTAAGAATTACTGCGAGAAAACTAGTGAAATTTGATACACAAGAGGAAACATTACAATACGTAACAGATTCCTTTCAACAGGAGTTTTCTTGTGATTTTATTGGGATCATCCTTAAAGAAGGGGAGCATTTAATTCTAAAAGCGATTAGTGGTGTTTCTGTTTCATTTATGTCTACCTTTCCATTGAGAGTTACTAGCTGTTCAAAAGAGCTCCTATATAAGGCCTTAACTTTCGAAGATTTTATTGATAATAAGGATCAATGTGATTTTTTGAATTTACTATCGCAAGAAGAGATGGGACCTTGGTTTACTGTGCCATTAGTTGATGAAATGGGGAGTAATGGATTTTGTTTTATTGGTTTCAGGAGTGATATCCTTCTATATAAAGAGATGGATGATTTATTTTTAGAATTCGGCAAGGATGTTGCTGTTGCTCTTGAATTAGCAAAAAGTAAGGAAGCTGAAAAAGGGAAAATACTTGATGCGAAATGGGTGAGTGAAAATCTATCACTTAATTCTTCTGTCGAACATGTTGTTGAGAAGATTGTAGAACGAGCATGTAAGGGGACGAAGGCAAAAGGAGCCTGTATCTATTTATATAATGAACAGGAAAATAGTTTTAGTTTCCAACCCCCATCATACGGAGAAGTGAACTTTAAAAAGGAAATAAACATGCAAAAAAACTATCTATTGAAAGAATATTTCCCTTTCTTAGAGACTGCTGGAGGGAAGCAACTCTCTGTCCCTCTAGTTGTAGAGTTTAAAACGATTGGTGTTTTGCATGTTGAGGAGAAAATACAAGGACTTTTTTCAGAAGAAGATTTAGAAATCCTTGAGCTATTATCGAATCATGTGGCATCTATGCTGGAAAATGTACGTCTTTATAATAATGAGAAGCATCATAAAAAGAGATTACATGTTTTGTTGGATTATCAAAAATCACTTGTGAGAGAAACGGTTGAAAAGGATAACTTTGAGGGGATAACTGAGAAATTAAGTAAACTATTCTCAAAATCAGTTGTTTTGTTTGACCGATTTATTCGTCCAATTGCATATCATCTATATCCGCAAAGTAATGAGACATTAGCAGATATAGTGGAAAAAGCGACACTCGAAATTGTTCAACACAATAGTCGGAATGTTTGGTTTTCCGTTGATGGAAAAGAAGGGAGTAAGGTTGAGGTATGGCCTATTAATGAAGGTTCTGATTTATTAGGTTATCTTGCAATTGATTCAGGTGAAGCGGAGTTTGAGTTTGATGACTTTTATCAGTTGGGTATTGACCTAGCCCTTAATGTATACTCGGTGCAATTTGTTAAACAGAAACGAGTGTTTGATGTAAAAGAACAAGTGAAGGATAGTTTTATTAATAAACTTTTAGTTGAAGATTTAGAGGATCGAGAAGGGATTATTCAGTATGCAAATATATTCAATTGGGATTTGTTTGATAGTCATCGAGTTGCAGTTCTGTCAATTGAATTAATGTCAAGCAGTGATAATCTCTTAGAACAAGAAGCGGGGAAGTCACTGCTTTGGGAACGATTAAAAAAACGGATAACAATGTTTGATCAAGATATTTTATTAGCAAATAAGAAAGAAGAATTTATTCTAATTGTCCCTAGCAAAAAAGAAGATAGTAGACCGAAAGCCTTTTGGTCGACATTATATAAACGAATAAAAAAATGGATTAGGGAAGAAAAAGTGCAAGGAAACACTTATATGGGGATAGGTGGAAAAACAGAGGCTATCGAAGATTATTATACGAGCTATCAACAAGCGGTTCAAACACTTAATGTTGTTAACCATAGGTTTCAAGACAAAGGGCTAGCTTTGTTCGATGAGCTTGGATCGTATACATTATTGCATCATCTAAAGGACTCCCAAGCAACGAAACTCTTTATTAGTAGACATTTAGAACCTTTGATCGAATATTCAAACGAAAAGAACACAGATTTATTTGAAACACTTCGTGTCTTTTTACACAACCATGGAAGCGTTTCAAAAACGTCAAAAGAATTGTTCATTCATAGGACATCTTTATTATACCGACTCGAAAAAATCGCAACCATATTAGAGCTTGATTTACATGATCCTGAGCATAGGTTTAACTTAGCAATGGCTTATAAGCTATATGATTTGTTCTATAGCCAAAAGTAATTTAATCTTTAACGAATAACCCTTCGTCCTTAAAAGTAACTAAAAGACAAAGTGATATTCCCTATATTATAACGGTATTATTTGTTTTACATTGCGCTTTATAATGGAATTAAGATGTAAAGCAATATAAATAGGGAGGAATTAATAATGGGAATATCAACAGTTGGAGTAGTTGGAGCCGGTTCTATGGGAAGTGGAATCGCTAATGTGATCGCGTTGTCTGGTTATAATGTAATTTTAAGAGACATTGAGGATAAGTACCTAGAAAATGGTAGAAAAAGAATAGAAGGTTTTATGAGCAAAAGTGTTGAAAGAGGAAAATTAACAGAAGAACAAAAACTAGAAACGTTAGAAAGAATTAAGCTAACAACGAACTTAGAGGATATGGCTCAAGCTGATTTAGTAATTGAAGCAGTAATTGAAGATCTAGATTTAAAGAAGAGTGTGTTTGAGCAGTTAGATAAGATTGTTGCAGAAAATGTTATTTTGGCCACAAATACATCTTCTATGTCTATAACAGAAATCGCTTCAGCAACAAATAGGCCTGAACGTGTTGCAGGTATGCACTTCTTTAATCCTGCACAGCTTATGAAACTAGTTGAAGTTGTACGTGGATATAGCACGAGTGATGAAACAGTAGAAGAATTACTAGCATTTTCAAAGTCTATAAAGAAAGAGCCAATTGAGGTCAAGAAAGATACGCCAGGATTTATTGTAAACCGTATTATGATCCCACAATTCATTGAAGCTATTAAGCTATTAGAAGAAGGGGTTGCTTCTGCAGAGGATATTGATAAAGCGGTTACATTAGGGTTGAATTACCCAATGGGACCATTTACGTTACAAGATTATGCAGGGGTAGATATTGGCTACTATGTAATGGAGTATTTTAAAGAAGAGTTTAATGACGATCGATTTGCTCCACCACTTTTAATTAAGCAGCTTGTTCGCGCTGGAAGACACGGAAAGAAAACAGGAGCAGGATTTTACGATCATAATAAGTAATAAAATAGTTAGTAAAAGCGAAAGCAAGATAGTTTAGGAACAGATAGTGCCTATCTTGTTTTTCGTATATACGATGAAAATAGACCATCAGGGGGGAGAACGCTCCCCTGAAAATCTGAAGGAGGTATAGGGATGGGTTATATTGAGTATGAATTTCAGGTTCACTTTGGCGACACAGATGCAGCGGGCATAGTGTTTTATCCTAATTTTTATCGCTGGATGGATCAGGCGACTCATAATTTTTTCTCTAACATTGGTTTTAGCACAAAAGAGTTGTTACTAGAAGAGCATATTGGAAGCCCTATTTTGGAAGCGAAGTGTAACTTTGAAAAGCCGTTACTTTTTACTGATGTTGTATGCATACGAACATCTGTAAAGAGTTTAAGAGATAAAGTGTTTACTTTAGAACATAGCTTTATTAAAGATGGTGTGAAAGTTGCAAGTGGTTATGAAGTACGGGCATGGACTAAGTTTAGCGACGGAAAACCGAAAGCATTCTCGATCCCTGATGACGTTCGGGAAGCGATGGCACCGTATGAAGTCATAGAAGTAAAGTGATTCCCTAAATTAGGAGTCTCTTTGATAGACTCTTGGGATGAATTAATGAATGCTTGTTCTAGATAAAAGCATTCATCTTTTCTTTCTATTATCTTATTAATAAATAGTCTCATTTGAATTATTTTTTATTTTACGATGACAACATAAATTATCTAATTAGCTTTACTGATGACATGTTTCCTTAAGATAGAAAAGGAAACATGTACTATCTGTAAAGTTTTTTTATTCTAATCAGGAGCATCAGCAGATGATTCAACATGACCTAGAACTACTTCTTCAATTGCGATGCATCTAAATCATCCACATGTACTATTTTTAATCCACCTAAAGATGCACCGGCGGCAGTTTTTGCTGCACTCGTAATAACTATTTTGCTCGTTTTGTGTTACTTTCTAAATAGTTTGATAGTTCTCCCCAATGCTCTTGGAAAATTGCTGGGTCCATAACTCTTAAATCCTTTGCGATGAGTGGGTTAAAGTCCATCCATTCGAGAATATCTTTTTCGAGATCAATACCTGGTGCAATCTCAATTAATTGCAATAAGCCATCTTTAATATCAAATACTGCACGTTCAGTAACAAATAACACAGGAAGATTTGTCTTGCTTGCATATTCACCACTAAATGTAATTTGTTCGACTTCTTCAATAAGCTTTTTTGCTTTACCTTGTTGTGTAATCATTAAATTATTTTCTTTAACAGTTACTTTAGAGCCGACTGTGAAGGTTCCGCAAAAAACAACTTTTTTGGAATTTTGACTAATATTAATAAATCCACCTGGTCCTACAGCTCTTGGTCCAAATTGGCTCACGTTAACGTTTCCAGATTTATCTAATTGAGCTAAACCTAAGAATGTTACATCGAGTCCACCACCGTCATAGAAATCAAACATAGCTTGGTGGTCGACTATAGCTTCGGCGTTGTAGGCAGCACCAAAGTCAAGACCACCTGCTGGAATGCCACCAAAAACGCCTAACTCAAGTGTCATCGTAAATTGATCGGCAATTCCTTCTTCGGCTGCAACGGATGAGATACCATCGGGCATCCCAATTCCAAGATTAACAATTCCATTAGGAACTAACTCCATTGCAGCGCGTCGTGCGATAATTTTTCGGGCGTCTAGTTTCATCTTAGGGAAGCTATCAGCAGGAACACGGATATCATTAGATAATGCTTTGTTAAATTTTGTACCCATTGTTTGCATGTGATTTTCTTCTTTTGCAACAACGATGTAATCAACCAGTGCACCAGGGACTTGAATGCTCTTTGGGTGTAATGATCCTGCTTCAGCGATGTTTTTCACTTGTGCAATGACGATACCACCATTGTTTTTAACGGCGCTTGCAAGAGGGAGGGCTTCGAGCTTCGCCACTTCTTCTTCAGCAGAAATATTACCTTTTGAGTCTGCTGTTGTTCCTCTTAACAGAGCTACTTCAACCGGAAAGTTTTTATAATGAAGCCATTCTTCATCGTCGATTTCTATAATCTTAACTAAATCTTCAGTTGTTTTTTTTGTTACTTTTCCACCTTGATTTCGTGGGTCAACATATGTGCCTAATCCTACTTTGGTGATGACACCAGGTTGTTTACTGGCTGTCGAACGCCATAAATGTGTAATTACACCTTGTGGGAATAAGTAAGCTTCGATCTTGCCTTCGGAAACAAAGCGTGCCATTCTAGGAGATGAACCAGTGTGACCAGATATTAATCGTTTGATCAAGCCTTCATGTGCGATGTGGTCAGTTCCTTTTCCTTCTGTGTTGTCACCGACACCACATGCGTGGATAAAAGTGATATCTTTTGGATGATGTTCCTTTAAGAATCGTTCTTCTATTGCAATCATAATCTCTTCTGGAAATGCAGACATACTCAATGGTGTTGCGCCAAGCACTGCATTGTCTTTAATCAATTTTGCCGCTTCTTGTGCTGTTATAACTTTTGCCATAAAGGGAAATCTTCCTTTCTTCAATTAAAATCTCTGAATTTATTAAAACGATTACATATACGCGCCACCATTTACATTTAATACTTGACCAGTAATGAATCTTGACTCCTCAGATGCTAGGAAAGCAACTGTGTTAGCAATATCTATTGGTTCCCCAATGAAACCTACTGGAATATCACTAACTAATTTTTTCATTGCATCTTCAGGAAGGGCTTCAGTCATTGGAGTTTTGATTAGACCAGGAGCAATGGCATTCACTGTGATGCCTTTTCTAGCCAATTCTCTTGCTACTGTTTTAGTAAATCCAATGACACCGGCTTTTGAAGCTGCATAGTTCGATTGACCAAAGTTACCTGCTACCCCTGCAAGAGATGATAGATTTATAATGCGACCATAACCTTGTTCTGTCATCAATTTGGAGACCGTTTGTGTACATAGGTAAGTTCCAATTAGATTGGTATTTATAACACTTTGGAACTGTTCTAATGTCATTTTTTTTAATGAAGAATCTCGATTAATCCCTGCATTATTAACTAATATATCTACACGGCCAAAAGCTTCCACTGTTTTCTCTACCATTTTGTTTACTTCTTCTTCATCGGAGACATTTGCTCGAATAGAAATCGCTTTCCCGCCTGCTTCTTCTATTTCGCGCACAACAGAATTTGCTTTTTCTAATTCTGAATCAAACGGATAGTTAATGACAATAGAAACTCCTTTATCAGCAAGTACTTTAGCGATACACGCTCCAATTCCTTGGATTGAACCTGTTACAATTGCAACTTTTGTTTCAGTCATTTTTATTCTCCTCACTATTTAGTGTTTTTTTGATTAAATTACAATTTTTGTATTTAATATAATTCATTCACCGAATGTGTTATGTTGAATATAAAGCGATTTCAAAAACATGTCAACACTTACGATTTGATGTATTTTGAAATAGAACTCTTTTTAGATGTTTTATTGTACATTATAAAGGTGACTTCACATGAATCAAAGTCAGGATTGGTGCAAATTGCGCTCTTATTATTATTTTGAATATGGTAAAATTGGAAATATGAAGATCAGTGAATTTAGTGAGCTAAATAGGGGTTTTATTTGTGAAAACGTTTTTGAACAGAAGACGTGTCTTTTTTGTCTAAACAGTCATTTAGAACAGGTACATGGGTACATTGATGTTTACCTAACCTGTATACTTAGGGGGATATGACTAGATAAGAATATTAATAGCATAAGGAGAAGAAAAATGCGTAAACCCAAATTAACAAGTCGTGACAAACAAGCAGTTGAAACGAGATCACGCATTTATGAAGTTGCCCGTGCACTCATCTCAGAAAATGGATATGAGCGAGTTTCGATTGCTGATATTTGCAAAAAAGCAAATGTTTCTACCGGTGCTTTCTACCATCATTACAAAGGGAAAGAAGATATATTATTTGAAATTTACAACCAAGCCGATAAGCATTACAATCAATCATTAAAAAACATAGAATTTGACAACAGTAGTATGAAATTGAAAGCGTATATTAGCTCCTATTTTGAGTACATTCTGTATTCTGGATATAACATAATGAAACACATATTCCACCCTGATAACCAATTATTTCAAATGAAAGATCGGCCTTTAATAAATAACCTTCTTGAAATAATCGAAGAAGGACAAAAAAGCAAAGAATTTCGTACAGATAAATCGGCTAATGCATTATTTGATTTTGTGTTAACGACGATGAGGGGGGTTGTTTTTAGCTGGTGCGTCAATGAGGGGAAAGAAAATTTAATGCATAAACAGAAAATATTCAACGATTTTATTTTGCAATCTCTTAAAAATAGAGAAACAGAGACAAACCAATGAGTGGATGAAAAGGAAAGTGGGTACAAACAGCAATAGAATAAACGATTTTGCTTATTAAAGTATACAGTTTGGGAATATGGAAGTTGGTAAAGTGTAGTTATTCAATTAATGGTGTAGAAATAAAGGTGGTGCTTTTTAGAACCGTCTTTATTTCTGCACCATTTTATGTTGTCTTTTTGCACCGCTTAAAACAGAAATAATTTAAAATCTGAGTAAAATAAGGTGAAATAGCGATTTGATGGTTGTTGTCATTATTGGCACGTTTTTTGCATATTTCATTATGAAGGGCTAAGTAATAATCTATTACCTTATAAGTTCTTTTACTTAGGGAATTTACTATGAACCCACATACATAAAGGAGGAATTAAAATGAATTTTACACTTTCTGAAGAACAATTAGCGATTAAAACGATGGCGAGAGATTTTGTCAATAATGAAATTTTACCTATAGCAAGGAAATATGACGAAGAGGAAACATTTCCTACTTCTATTATGGACAAATTAAGAGATTATGGATTTATTAACTTGTCGATCTCTGAAGAACTTGGTGGTCCTGGAGTAGATAAAATCTCTCATGCTTTAATTGTAGAAGAGGTTGCTAGAGGGTGTGCCGGGATTGCCACTTCGATGGAGGCGAATTCATTATCTTCTTATCCTATTATTGTTGGTGCCAATGAAGAGTTGAAAAAGAAATATTTAACAGCGTTAACACATGATAGAAAGTATGCATCATTTGCTCTAACTGAACCACAAGCAGGCAGTGATGTAATGGGGATGTCTACAACACTGGAAAAAGTGGGAGATGAATATATATTAAATGGAGAAAAATGCTTTATTACAAATGCGAGTTATGCTGACTTTTTTGTAGTACTTGCAAAGTTAAAAGAAGCAGATGGATCAAGTAAATTTACAGCGTTAGTTGTTGATCGTGAATCTGGAGGGTTAACAGTAGGGGCAAAAGAGAAGAAGATGGGACTTCGTGCATCTAATACAGCCTCTGTAACTTTTGCAGATGTTAAAGTTCCGTTAACTAATCGCATTGGGGAAGAAGGTCAAGGCTTTAAAATTTTTATGAAGGCGCTCGCGCACGCTCGACCAATGGTTGGTGCACAGTCGTTAGGGATTGCTCAAGGGGCTTATGAGGAAGCGTTAAATTATGCAAAAGAGCGTAAACAGTTTGGTAAACCGATCGCGAATTTCCAAGCCATTCAATTTATGCTTGCGGACATGGCTATGAATATAGAAGCAGCTAGATTACTGGTTTATAAATCTATGTACTTATTACAAGAAGGAACGCCGTCACCAACAAATGCTGCGTATGCAAAATGTTTTGCTTCTGACACTGCGATGAAAGTAGCAACTGATGCGGTGCAAATATTTGGAGGGTATGGATATATCCGTGAATATCCAGTTGAAAAGTATTTCAGGGATGCGAAGATTATGCAAATATATGAAGGGACAAATCAGATTCAGCGAGTAGTTATTGCAAAAGAGCTCCTTAAAGATTAATGTCGATTTAGTGATGGATCAAAAATCAGCCCTGCCAAACTATATGTGGTGGGGACTGATTTTTTTCGGTTGACTTTACATCTGAATTTCGTAAATAGCTTTTTCGGTTTCGATTTTTATTGATTCGTTATTTGTTGAAGTTAAAATGTTGCCAGAGAGTGGAATTTCATATGCGCTTTGAGGCAAATCTTTTATTCCTTCAGCACTTTTTATCCTTCCTTCTCCATGAAGTACCAATTCATAATTAGGAATATAATCATCAACATTTCGTTCGTTTGAAACAACAGATATATGGTTTAGTTGCAGTGTGACTTCATCGATATCAAAGACCTGTTGTAATCCAGTCATTAACTCATTTTTTCGAATAAGCAAAGTATCCCCTTTATGAGATTCGAGCCATTTTGATAACTCCTGAATGTTTTGTTCCATAGTTCCCCTCCTTACTACAATAATAAATAACCTTTCCTCTACGCAAATGCTTAGTGGAAGTTATTGTTGTTTATATAAGAAAGTATGAGCAAATATCTTTCTAATAAACATAGCTAAAATTGGAATGATCGATTGTAAATAAAAAATTGATTTTGAATAATAATATGGTTTGTCTCATCCTAAAAAGGTTTGGGTGCGACTATATTGGAGGTGCATTACCATCGATGGAATGTTATTCTTCATTGTTTTAGTGCTTGTTGCCGTTGTTGGTGGTCTTGCTTATTTCTTTAGAAGTAAACCGGAGCCGGCACCTGCATATATTGGTCGAACTAATCATGAGTTGGACCAACAACAGTTTAAGGAGGAGTTTGGGATGGAAAGAGATACTAAAGAAATTATTGAGCGCGCAGCAGAAGAAAAAGCCGAAGAAGAGATTGGAGAAGAGCTAAATCCCTTAAAGGGGCATTTAGAATCAATGCAATCTACTTTAACCCAACTCCAATCAACTCAACAACAAGCTAATTCAGTTATGGGTTCAGGGCAAGATCAACAACAGACTGATCAATTGTTGCAACAAATGCAGCAAATTAGTAATCAAGCACAGCAACAACAACAAAAAACATTCCAACAGTTGCAACAATCAATACAGCAAGCAACACAAATGCTCGGTAATGTTGGTCAATCTATTCAATCAATAAATGTGTTGAATCAAATGACTCAGCAAATCAACCAATCTCAGCAACAATTACAGCAACAAACGCAGCAACAACAGCAACAACAACAAGAACTGCAAAAATTACAACAAATGCAAAATCAAAGTCAAGTACAAGGTTCTTCTGCTCAAGGTATGTCTTTTAGCCAAACGCCTTATCAAAACTAATAAAAAAGGGTTGCCTCATTTAATTCTGTCTGCAAGTAGTGCAGTCAGCATTAATTTGGGGACAACCCCTTTTTTATTTACTTGCTTTTTCACTATGGAGCCACTCGAGAAAATTTGCAAAATATGTAGCTAAAGGCAACATAATGATTGAACAAATAACATTGAAAATTAGGCTTGCATGGGCAAGTTGCATCATTGGAGCACTTGTTAAACTACTTGCAATTGAACTAAGGGAGCCTATAAGAGGAATAAAAATTAAAACCCCTAATAAATTCAACCAAATATTCGCATACGCTACCAATTTGGCACTATGTCCAGCTCCTAAACTCGCCAAATAAGCGGTGACACAAGTCCCGAGGTTTGCCCCTAACATAATAGCGATTCCTGCAGGAAGTCCTAATATATCATCACTCATAAAGCCCATTGCGATAGCTGTAGTTGCTGTACTTGATTGTATGATTGCTGTTAATGCGGTTCCAATTCCAATGCCTAAAAGTTGATGGTCGTTTGTTAAATCGAAAAAAGAATGGATTGCTGGAATAGAAGCCAATGGATAGGCAAGAGTTTCTAAACCATCCATTGCAATAAAAATACAAGCTAATCCAAAGGTCAAGCATCCCAAAGCGTAAGTTTTAGAGTTGGGAATTAAAAGGAATAAAAGGCCGAGTATTAAGAGAGGGACAATTAACATCGATAAATCAAGTGCGAGAAGTTCTGTCGTCATTGTTGTACCGATGTTTGCTCCTAATATAATACCAATTGAATGACGAAAGGCGAGTAGTCCTGTAGCGACGAGGCCAACCGTCATAATGATAATTGCTGAACTGCTTTGCAAAATTGCTGTTGCGACCGTACCCACAAGAAGGCCTTTCCAAGCAGAATCGGTAAGTTGATGTAGAAATTTCTGAAAGCGCGCTTGTCCGATGTGGAAAAGTCCTGCTCTCATCACGACCATTCCAAATAAGAACAAAGCAATAAAAACAGCTAACAAGGAAAATAATTCTTTGATCACTGTGATCACCTCTCTAATCAAATCTATGGACGAAAGTGAACAAGCATGACAGAAAAATAAAATTACTATTTATTTGTGTGAATTAAAAATTGTTTGTAATTGTGATAGAATAATGAAGTAGTAGGATAATCAAGGGAAACATGACGTGGCTTTATTGTTGTAAGTCAAAAGGGAAATTTAATGGCTTATTGTTGACCAATAAAGCTCATTGTATTATAATGCTAAGAGACGTGCATTCAAGAGACTGCATGTGCTGAGTTGGTTGTTTCGGAGGGAGGGATATAAAATGGCAGAAACTCGTGTTCGCAAAAACGAATCGATTGATGCTGCACTTCGTCGCTTCAAGAGATCACTCTCTAAAGAAGGAACGTTGGCTGAGGTTAAAAAGCGTAAGCACTATGAAAAGCCTAGTGTTAAGCGTAAGAAGAAATCTGAAGCAGCAAGAAAACGTAAGTTCTAATTGAATTGAGAGGGTGCTTTCATTGAATCTTCTTGAACGGTTGAACCAAGACATGAAGAGTGCGATGAAGAACAAAGAAAAGGATAGACTCTCTGTTATCCGTATGGTTAAGTCATCACTGCAAAACGAGCAGTTGAAACTTGGTCGTGAGTTGACGGACGATGATAGCCTTACGGTGCTAAATCGCGAGCTGAAACAACGCAAGGATTCCCTCCATGAGTTTGAAAAAGCAAACCGTGAAGATTTAGCTTCCAAGTTACGTGATGAAATCATTGTACTAGAAGACTATATGCCAGAACAGCTTTCTGAAGAAGAAGTTACGAAAATCGTCCAAGAGACGATTGCTGAAGTAGGAGCTTCTACCAAAGGAGATATGGGAAAGGTCATGGGAGCGATTATGCCTAAGGTTAAAGGAAAAGCTGATGGTGGTCTTGTGAATCGTCTTGTGCAACAACATTTAACATAATGAAATTATTAAACGCCTTGTCTCTAAATTAAGGAGATAAGGCGTTTTTACTATTAGTTTTTTAGAGGGAGATTTATATTAACACATTTCTTCCTATACTTTTTACTGGTGAATGGTCGCGCTCTCATGATAAGATTTATTTGTAAAACGCACTCACGTACGGAAAAAAGTTATTATACGGTTATGGGGACCGATATGCAAAATTTTAGGAGATTGTTTTTTTGTGAAATTGAAACCATAATAATTACTATACCGTAGTAAATATAAAGTAAAAAGAAGGGGGGGTTTGTATGAGGAGAAGACGGCAAAGGTTGACGTTATCATTTATATTAATCGCTATTGCTTGCCTGCTTTTGCCATACCAATCATTTGTTCATAGTGAGAGAGAGAGTGAAAAACCAGTTGTCTATTATATTCCAGTAGAACAAACAGTTGAGCGAGGGCTTGAGGCTTTTATGAAGCGTTCATTTAACCAGGCGATAGAAGAAGGAGCAAGCCACATTATTCTTGAAATGGATACTCCTGGGGGAGCTGTTGATGCTGCTGGGAATATAGCTATGCTTATTCAAGAAACTACTATTCCTGTTATTACGTTTGTGAAAAATAAGGCGATCTCAGCCGGAGCTTATATAGCTTTAAATACAGATGAGATTATTATGGCGCCTGGCGCTACAATGGGTTCGGCGGCAGTTATTGATGGGGCTGGTAATGCAGCTGATGACAAGACGCAATCTTATTGGCTGTCTGAAAT
This sequence comes from Halalkalibacter sp. HAAS-P014, assembly GCF_056619965.1. Classification (NCBI taxonomy): domain Bacteria; kingdom Bacillati; phylum Bacillota; class Bacilli; order Caryophanales; family Bacillaceae; genus Halalkalibacter; species Halalkalibacter sp. HAAS-P014. The sequence goes on from NZ_JBWQTV010000015.1 coordinate 158,131, forward strand.
GCGTAGTGCTGCTGAATTAAATGAACGTGACCCACAGTATGCTTTAGCGATGGCAGATCACCGTATTGATTTACCGGAATACGGAGCTGGTGAAGGTGAATTATTAACGCTCACGGCACAACAAGCATTAGAAGTAGAATATGCTGAAGCAATTGCTTCAAATCGGACAGAGTTGCTGGAGTATTTAGAGTTGGAAAATGCCGAAGAAAAAGATATGGAAGTAAGTTTTTCGGAACAAATTGCACGTTTTGTGACGCATCCAGTTGTAATTCCTATCTTGTTATCTATAGGTAGTTTAGGGTTGGTTCTTGAATTATACTCTCCTGGATTTGGAGTTCCTGGAATCATGGGTATTTCAGCGTTGTTACTATTTTTCTTTGGGCATATGTTTGCTGGTTTTGCCGGTTGGGAATCGATTATACTTTTTGTAATTGGTTTTATCTTGATTATGGTCGAAATATTCATCCCGGGGTTCGGTATTTTTGGACTATTGGGGATTGGGTCCATTATAGGTGGGATGTTACTTGCATCGTTTTCAACAGCGTCGATGCTACTTTATATCGCTATAGCACTTATAGTAACGGTGATAGCAACTATTTTTATTTTTAAGTACTTTGGTAATCGTGGTCCTATGAAAAGGGTTGTTCACACTGATGCAACAAGTACTGAAAAGGGTTATATTACAAATGAAACGCGAAAAGAGCTAATAGGGCAAATAGGGGAAACCTTGACACCTTTACGTCCTTCTGGGTCAGCAGTTTTTCAACAAGAGCGTCTTGACGTTGTCTCTGAGGGAGGATATATTGGACAAGGAAGAAGAGTTGAGGTTGTGTATACAGCCGGTTCACGAATTGTGGTTCGTGAAATTAAAGATGAAAATTAAAGGAGGAAAAAGTTAATGGGATTAGATGCTGGTAGTATTACTTTGTTAATTGGTCTTGCGGTAATTTTAATTTTACTTGCAATTCTCTTTACGTTTGTCCCGGTAATGCTTTGGATCTCGGCCTTAGCGGCAGGGGTTAGAATTGGTATATTTGAACTAGTGGGAATGAGGTTACGTCGTGTTATTCCTGCACGAGTAGTAAACCCACTTATCAAAGCGGTGAAAGCGGGACTTGATTTAAGTACTTCTAAATTAGAGGGGCATTACCTAGCAGGTGGTAATGTTGACCGTGTTGTTAATGCATTAATCGCAGCGCAACGAGCAAATATTGAATTAAGCTTTGAACGTGCAGCGGCAATTGATTTAGCTGGTCGTGACGTGCTTGAAGCGGTTCAAATGAGTGTTAACCCTAAAGTAATCGAAACACCGTTTATTGCCGGGGTTGCAATGGATGGGATTGAAGTGAAAGCGAAAGCACGTATTACGGTTCGTGCCAATATTGATCGACTTGTCGGTGGTGCTGGTGAAGATACCGTTATCGCACGTGTTGGTGAAGGGATTGTTTCAACGATTGGTTCAGCTAAAGATCATAAAAAAGTATTAGAAAATCCGGATATGATTTCACAAACGGTTCTTTCAAAAGGGCTAGATGCAGGAACGGCGTTTGAGATTTTATCTATTGATATTGCAGACATTGATATCGGTAAAAATATTGGTGCAGAATTACAGACTGATCAGGCTGAAGCTGATAAGAAGATTGCTCAAGCGAAAGCGGAAGAGCGTCGCGCAATGGCTGTAGCTAAAGAACAAGAAATGAAAGCAAAAGTAGAAGAAATGCGTGCTAAAGTTGTTGAGGCAGAAGCTGAAGTACCTATGGCGCTTTCTGAAGCTCTCCGTCAAGGTAATATGGGTGTTATGGATTATATGAATTATCAAAATGTAATGGCTGACACAGACATGCGTGGTTCCATTAGTAAAGCAACTGATGGAGATTCAACAGATCCTAAGAGTGATTAATCATGAATCCTCCCCTAAAAATGAAAGGAGGAGATGAGTATGCCATTAGAAGCTTTATTTGATTTTATTCTTGAAAATTTCATTTTTGTAGCAATCCTTGTTGGTGGGCTTATTAGTATGTTCGGTCGTATGGCTGGTGATAGTCAGCAGCAAAAAGATCAGCGAAATGGTAGGCAACAGCCTAGAAATGCACAGAATCAACCTAAAACAGCTCAAGCCGATAAAGTCGATTGGCGTGAAATTTTTAAACAAGAAGAGATCGGAAACGAGAAACAAAGTGAGCCGGCGCGATCACCCAGTTTTGAACCGACTCCTGTTACCGTTACGATTGAAGAAAGTCAATTGGACCGACAGCAAGAATTGCAAGAACGCTATGATAATCTAAGAAAAAAGCGTGAGCAAATTTCTAAGAGAAAACATAACGAAGAGAGAGAAAATAAAAATGAAAGTCAGGTAGGACTTGATCTCGGTTTAGATAGACTTTCTAATAAAGAGGCGATGAAAGCAGTTGTATGGTCAGAGGTGTTGGGACGCCCGCGAGCGCGTCAACCACATAATACCTTTATAAGAAAACGGTAAGAAGTAGTGCCAAGGCACTGCAGGCTGTTGAGAAAGTTTTCTCAACAGCCTGTTTTTTTGCGCAGACTAATCCGATTATTCAGGTAATTATAGTATAATATAGATAAGAATAATCGTGAGGTGATCCATATGTTACGTCCTATCCGTGAAAAACAAATAGAATTAGAAA